>NZ_JBEXID010000200.1:0-4523 GCF_040608395.1 Streptomyces sp. NPDC005181 | reverse complement strand
ACACCACGTGATCATTCCGGGGCCGTCGCCATGCCCGGAGGGCAGATCACGACCGTCACGCTTCACGCATGATCAGCCACCCGACAGGCTCTTAGCCGAGAAGGGCCGGGGGCTCGCCGTCCAGCAGGGCCCGGCCGAGTGGAGTGAGGCTGTGCAGGACTGCGATGCCGATCCGGGTCGTGCGCACCAGCCCCGCGTTGCGCAGCACGGTGGCGTGCTGGCTGGCCGCGGCCAGGGAGACGCCGACGCGTTCGGCGAGCGCGGTGGTCGTCGCCGGATCGCGCACACCGGCGAGGACCGCGGCGCGGGTCCGTCCAAGCAGCGGCCCGAGCACCCCGGGCGGGCCGGCCGGCGCGTCGGGGAGATGCATCGGGTAGGCGAGCACGGTCGACTCCTCGGGCCGGTACATGATCACGGGGCCCGTCGCGAACCAGGACGGCATGAGCAGCAGCCCCCGGCCGCACAGCGGGATGTCGTACGAGGAGCGCGATGGCAGGTGCAGGGTCGGCGGGTCCCAGAGCCAGGTGGGGCTGAGAGTGGTCAGCAGGGCGTCGACGCCCCCGCGCAGCAGCATCTCGGCCCGTAGGACGCGATCAGCCGTGGCGTCGGTGCGGACCTGCGGCCACAGCGGAGCGATGGACGAGGTGAAGTACCGCCGCAGATCGTCCATCAGAGTGTGCCGGGCGGCGGCCGACCCGGCGGCGAGTTCCCGCGACCACCGGCTGGGCGCCACCGGGCCTCCGTCGCGCCCGGGCGAGTCCGCGATCCGCAGGTCCTTGACGAGCAGCTCGGACGGCGTTCGTCCGGCCAGGTCGACAGCGGTGGCGAAGTCCCCGGCGGACGGCTGCAGCAGGAAGTCCGGCAGATAGCCGTCGCGTGGCACCAGGTCGAGGAGCACCCCGGCGCGTTCGGCCAGGCTGCCGTTCACCCGGCGTCGCCACTGGTCGACGGCGGGCCGCGCGCGGCCCTGGGCGGTCGTTCCGGTGCGCAGGCCGCGGACGCTGAGGGCCGCCTCGAACAGGGCGTTGGGTGCCGGGGCGAGGGTGATCCGGCGCAGGTCGGCGGCGTCGAGGTGTAAGCGAATCACGTCGACCGATTATCGTCTGGGCGAAGCCTTTCGCCTAGACGTGAAAGGCCATGCGATCGCGGGGCACCCTGGGCAGGCTCTCGAGCGTCCCCGCGCGGCGGGGCCCACCCATGTACCCGGAGGTCGCAACGATGCCTGGCACCAACCGTCTTCTGTGTCTCGGCGCCTCGGTCCTGCTGGTCGGCCTGGCAGCCCAGCCCGCCCCGGCCGTCGCGCACGATCTGCCGCGCACCTATGTAGTCTCACGGTCCCCGGGGGTTCTGCCCGAGGGGATCGCGATCGACCGCGACGGCACAATGTACGTGTCCTCCGACGGCACCGGCGCGCTGTACCGGGGGACCGTCCGCGACCCGCGCCTGCGTCCCTTCCGCGCGGACGGCGTCGAGGACCGTACGAGCACCCTGGGGGTGCACACCGACGCCCGGGGGCGGGTCTTCTCGGTGGGAGGCGCCGAGCTGACCGTCCACGACCGCCGCGGGCGCCTGCTGGCCACGCGTACCGCGCAGAGCGGACCGCTCGGCGCGTCCGACCTCAACGACCTTGTGATCACCGAGGACGCCGTCTACGTCACGGACTGGGCCAATCCCGTCGTGCACCGCGCCGAGATCCACGGCGGCGAACTCGGGCCCTTGGAGCCCTGGCTGGACGTCCGCTCCGCCTTCCCGCAGTTCCCGGCGCGGTTCTGGCTGCTCAACGGCATCGTGGCGGACCGGTCGGGGCGAACTCTGCTGGTGGCCTCCAACGGGACGGAGGCCGTGTGGCGGGTCGACGTCGCCACCCGGGAGGTCGGTCAACTGGATCTGGACGGGGCGTCCTTCGGTGCCGACGGCATGCTGCTGCGCGGGCGGACGTTGTACGCGGTGCTCAACTACGGCGCCCCGAGCGGGGTCTACGTCGCCACGCTCGACGAGGAGCTGCGCACCGGATCGGTGACCCACCGGATCACGGGCGAGCCGTTCGACCTGCCCACCACGCTGGCCCGCCATGGCTGCCGGCTCTACGTGGTGAACAGCCAGAACGACGAACCCCCGGGGGAGCCCCCGTACACCGTGAGCGCGATCGACGACCCGGCCTGCGACCGTCCCTAGCCCGGTTTTACGCCCACCCCACCCCGAGCTCGGCGAGCGCAGCGCTGTCCAGGGTGAGTGTTTGTGATCGGCGGTTGTGGCTGTGACCTGTGCTGATCAGTTGGAGCGTGCTTTGCCGGGCAGGTTCTGGCTGTGGCGTGATGCGCCTTGTCGGGGATGTGAGGCCGTGTGAGCTGGTGGTTGGTCAGGTTGAGGGCTTCTTGTTCAGGTCTGGTCACTTGTATTGAGCCGTGATCAGTTCTACCGGCTTTTGGTATGGCGGAGGTCGCTGCCGTATCAGCGGCAGGGGCCGTGAGTGGGGCCCGGTGTACGGGCGGGCCGGTGGTTGGGCAGATATGGCGGTGGCAGGCGGCTTGTTGTCTGTCAGGTGGCGTTCGAGCTGTTGCGCTGGCGGTGTTCGCGGAGTGCTTGGAGGATGCGTTCCTGGTGTTCGTCGTGGGGGTTGGTGGGGTCTGCTGCGGGGGCATCGAGGAGTGGGCCGAGGCGGCTGTACAGGTCGTCGAGGCCGATGAGGGCGTCGAGACTGTGCAGAGTGTCGTTGTCGATGACAGGGAAACGAGCTCGGTCGGGCGGGACCAGCACGGTGAGGAGGTCGAGCGGGGGCCACGAATCGTCGAGGCACTGGTTGATCCAGGCCTGCGCATTTTGAGGTTCGGTGTGGCGCCATGCCCAGATGAGGGTGATCTCCAGCTCGGTGAGTTCGTGGACAGGTCGGCCTGCGGCGGGGGTGAGGTGCCGTGCGAGCTCGTGGCTGGTCAGTGAGCGGGCTTCGCTGATCCAGGCGGGGACAGCGGGTGTCTGTGTGTGGTCCGGGCCGTCGGAGGCTGCGCGAGGGGTGGCGCGCTGCAAGGTGTGGGCGGCGAGGAAGGCTCCGTCGGGGGTACTTGCCATGGTCTGGAGGAGGATGGGACGTTCGGCCTCGGAGAGGTCGGTCAGCAGGTCGCTGGCGAGGACGTCCATGGAGCGGTCTGCTGTGAGCAGGTTGAAGACGCCTTGCGGGGCGGCTGTGAGGTGTCCGTACTGCTGGGCTGCGGCTTTGAGGAGCGCCGCTGCCGGCACGGGGGCGCCGGTGATGCGTTCGTACTGGATGCGGCGGGTGATGCGCTGGGTGTCGTCGCGCAGGCACATGAGCAGCTCGTCCTTCTCTGTACTCGGAACGTCATCGGCGAGATGTTGCAGTCCGAGTTCGAATGCCGTTTCCGGTAGGTCGTCATTAGGTACGCCGAAGACCATGCAGCGGTCGAAGTAGTCGATGTTGCCGACGCCGCGGCGTAGCCCGATGGCCTGGGTGTCACCGCCGTCGCCCAAGGCCTGCCGGACGGGAGCGAACAGCATGCTCATCAGGCCGAGCACGCTTTGCAGATGCTCTTCGGCGACGCCTGCTTCGCGGAGCCTGGTGCGCCATCGATCAGCGCGTTGGCCAGGCTGTTCGTCCCGCCGGGCCGTCGGATCGAAACTGGTGCCGGTGAGTTCGGCGCGATGCCGCCCGAGGACCCGGTAGACGCCGGGCTCGCTGGTGCGCATAAAGGTGACGAGCAGGAAGTCGACGAGATCCACGTTTCCGGCGAGTGAGCCGAGGGTGGCATCGACCTGGCCGAAGAACCGCTTGATCGCTCGAGGTGTGCGCAGGCGGGGCGGCCCTGCAGATGCCGGAAATACGCCTCGGAGAACCGTCGCTGTTCGACGGGCGTCATCGTCAGCTCGTGTGAGCGCAGGACTGCGGTGAGCGAGCGGTCGACCAGGACGTCGGCGTCACGTTCGCGGAACGCGGGAAGGTCCAGCCGCACCTGGACGATCATTTCCAGGAACTCGCGGGCTCTCGGCTCGCTGTCCCCGACCAGTTCGCTGCGCCGCAGGACGTCCAGCAGAGTCTGCTCGTCGAAGCTGATCAGGTAGTAGACGTTCGGTAGGTGACCCACCAGGCGTACCAGCTTGAAAACCAGGAGCAATTCGTCGGGCGTCAGACGGTCCAGGTCGTCCATGACCACCAGGACGGGGCTTCCTGCCTTGCGCAGAGCGTCTTCCGCCTTGCGTTTGGCAGCCGAGACGCTGGTATCTCCGCTCACGCGGTCGCTGATCGCTTTGATCAGGCTCTCCGAATCCAGGCCCGCCAGGGCGGTGAGCTTGCCCAGAGGGCTGATGGCCTGGCCGAATCCCCCGATCTTCTGCCGTGCCTCTGACCACTGCTCTTCTTTGGGCAGGGCCGCGCGGATTTCGCTGAACAGTGCCACTGTCAGCGATTCCAGGTCGGAATATCTCCTTGTGTGCTGCACCGGCCGTACGAGGTACCGGTGTCAGTTCCCGTGAAGCGGCCGCCTCACGGAAGATCATGGGCCGGACAGGCTGTG
>NZ_JBEXID010000199.1:0-4569 GCF_040608395.1 Streptomyces sp. NPDC005181 | reverse complement strand
CTGGCAACCGTGCCTGCCGCATGTCGTCACCCACCCCACCAGCAACGGCAGTTGGGGCGAATCCGCTCATTCCGTTTTCACGCCGAGGCCCTGGGTGGTGTCCACCTACAGGGGGGCCTGGCCGCCCTCGACGGTTGCAGGGGCGCTGGACGGTGCGCTGCCCGCGTCCCAGATGTCGGACAGGGTGGAGCTGACCAGGCCGCGGGTGTCGTACTGGGTCAGATTGACGAGGCGTCGCCGGACGAGGGCGCGGTGTCCTTGGACGGGTGGTAGTCGGAGGTGTGGTTCGGTGTGGCGCCGAGGATACGCAGCCGGTTGGACAGCCAGACCTGGGTGCCGCGTCCGAGGCCGTCGTAGACGGTCCCGGTGATCTTCGTGATGGGGGCGGTGACTTTGGTGGCCAACCGGAAGTCCCGCCAGGACGTAACTGGCGGGGCTTCATTGTTCTGACGCTATCGACACTCCTTGTGGGAGATATCCCACGTCAACACTTCATGCGATCTAACGGTTACCCGCAGCGCAGGGGACCCCGGAAAGTGCGAATCAAAGCTAGCGTGATCGAAGTGCCCTGATCTGAGGATCAAAGCAGATCAACCCAAAATTTTGGCCACCTTCGCCACGTATGCAGAGGCAATATCTGCGCTACTCCATGAGCCCGAGGTAAACGTACCGCCCGCTTGCCCTCTGGAAAGGGGAGTTGAAGTCCAAGGCGCAGTCGGAGAGTGTGGCCGCGCCGCTGTCGATGAGGCGGTATCCGGCACTCGCGGCGAGAACGCCGCGGGAGGCAAGGCGGCGGCACTGGTCGACGCGATGACGCAAGGCATCGGTCATGGCCGGGCGTACGGTTGCGGGCTGCTGCTGACCCGGTGAGCGGCGGTGCAGGCCGCCATGTCCTCGGCGGACTCAGTTGCTCCGGCTGGTTGGATAGCCGGTCCTATCCGCAGCCCGGTACCGGCCCACGTCGGTGACGGCGTACGAGCCGGACAGTTCCTCCTGTTGATGGTCGGGATGAAACTGCTGGCTGTGCGGCGTGGGAAGAAGAGGAGTTGACCGCCGGTTTCCGCTTGCGTGGAGTAGATGCAGAGGGCGACGCGGTAGTCCGTGTTCTCGGGCGCGTCCAGGAGGGTCAGGACTTCTGCTGCGCGGTCGGTGGTGGTGGAGTGCCAGTCGTACGAGTCGTTGTTGTCGTTCACGACGTATGAGAGGCCGAGAGGCTCCTCAAGCGACCACCCTGTGGTGGTCGGGGCGTCGGCGGTGGTGCGGACCGTGACCTCGCGCGTGAACGTGAAGTCGATGTCTGCGCTCCTGGACGACACGAAGGGTTCCTGGGTGTGGTGGTCAGTGGCGCCGCGTAGTAGGGAGGAAGTGCATACCGACACCCGCTGGTTCGGCAGGACCGTCAACCGCCTTCCCCCCGGCCGGAGCTGACGCTGACGCCTGCCTGTCCCTTTCCGTGCCCCCGCCACGGGCCCGGGCGGGTAGGGCGTCGGGGCAACCGACCCCAGCCATCCCCGCACCTGGGTCGGGGGAGCTGTGCGTTCCTCGGACCGACCAACCCCATCGCTTCCCGTTGGAGGGCCCACGGACGAGCGGAGCGATCGGGCGGGAAGGGTCCGGCCCGGCACGGTGGGCCCACGCCACCTCGGATCTAGTTGACACGTCAAGGTTCTTCCCATGTACTTCACATCGACATGCTGGCGCGGGACTACAAAGCCATGCATACGTCGGACTCCCGCTCGGCCGGCCTTGCCTACGCGCTTCGCGCCCTCGCGCCGTCGTACGCCGAGCACCCGGATTACCGCAACGAATGGCGCCCCTAAAAACTCTCAAAGAGACAGGCCCTAGCCCACTCCTCCTCCGAACGCGAAACCTGAGAAGTCAAGTGCGCTGGACCGGCTCACCCCCACCCGCATCCGCCGCCACTCTCGGCACCTTCGCGCGAATGCCGCGAGGCTGTCGCACAACTTCTGCCCGGTCGAGGTCAAGAGTGACCTACTGTTCGGCTCCGGTCGCTGCGCAGCCATCGGAGTACCGAGAATTCACCATCGGCTGCTCTCGAGGTGTGGCCCCACGTCGCGCACCAGACGGCCTGATACCACTCACCTGCAACGACTTCCGGCGCTTGTTCATCACGCTCCTCGACCAACCCGTCCACAACACCGTGTTCCGAGTCGATTGGTCCAGGGGGAGACGCCCCACCAGGCCCGGTCTCAGGCCAGCCACTGCATGACGACAATCCGCTCAACGATGAAGATCACGACCTTTCGCTTGAGTACTCAGCAACGGCAACGCCACCAGGGGAAAGATAATCACCGACAGCAGGCCGGCTGCCACTAGCGCGGCAGCGTTTTCCGGCCGGATAGCGTCCAGCTTCAAACCGATCGTCGTCGCCGCCACGATGATCGGTAGGGAGGTGGCCTGCAGCAATCCGCTGGCCACGACCTCCGCGCGCGAGAGTCCGGCACTGCGGTAGGCCAATGCCGGAAGTCCACGAACGAGGAGGAGCGCGGCGAGGAACACCGGTACCCGCAGCACCGTCCCGGCGTCGGCAAACAGGGCTCCAAGGTCAAACTGGATACCGCTCGTAACGAAGAACACCGGAATGAGGAATCCATAGCCGAGGCCCTCGAGTTTGATGTGGAACTGTGGGTGGGTCCGTTCGGCGTCGGGGTCGACGAGCCGCAGCACGGCCCCAGCGACGAAGGCGCCCAGGACGGCCTCAAATCCTAGATGCAGGGCGATCGCGGAGAGCCCGACAACCAGGACCATTGACAAGCGGACCCGGACTTGGGCGCTCGTGTCCGCTAGCATCTCTACAGCCCGCGACAGCCACGTGGAGCGCCCTGCCCCAACTGATGCCACCACGATAAGTGCCGCCAACCCGGCAAGGCTGAGCAAGAGCAATAGCCTGGAGGCCAGGCCTGACGAATGCTCCGAGAAGAACAGCGACAGCAACACGACAGCGCTGATCTCGCCTGCCGAGCCTCCACCGATGGTCAGTTGGCCGACCGGCCGGTCAACCGCGCCAGCATCCTTCAGGATCGGGACCAGAAGCCCGAGTGACGTGGCCACCAACGCGATGCCGACCAGTAGTGGGCTTTCGACCAGCCCAGTGACATTCAGCAACCAGCCCACAACCGCAGCAAGGAAAATTGTACCGGCCAAACCGATCCCAACGAGTCGCGCTTGCGGGCCGCGCAGTTGCTGGATATCGATCTCGAGACCGGCAAGGAACAACAGGAAGCTCAGGCCGATGATCGACAAAGCCTGAACGATCGCGTCAGGCTGGACCACATTCAGTACCGCCGGGCCAAGGACGATGCCGGCCACAATCTCGAGGACCGGTCCGGGGAGAGGAATGCGAGGCACCACGGCGAGCAGGAACGGGACGCCAGCGGCTACCGTCAGAACGATAAGCAGATTATCATATGCCATACGTAACTCCCGTGGCTAGTCAGCGGTCAAAGGGTCTGACCATCCTTGAACCGTCCGATGGTGTTATGGCCCATCAAAAATCTAGTCCGCGCGCCTCAACGGCTCCGACTCTTTCGACGGGAACGTCGACCCCGCAAGAATCGGTCGCAGCGGCGAGCTTCTGAGTACGTCCTGTCCAGGGTCGCGAAGTCACAATAATCGGGAACTTCCGTGACCAATTCTTCATAGCCCTAAACCTCGCCGTTTCATTCGATCTCGCGGTGCCGCTCGCAAATGGCGGAGACCGCTGCGAGCAAGCGGTAGCTATCGGCTGCGGTCTGGCGCGCCAACGAAAGCCGGCCGGACACCTTCAAGCAGTGCATGCATGCTGCGGGGCCGGGAGAAGGAGTGCAGTGTCTGCGCGCTCGTTCGCCGCGGACATCACATCCGCGGCGGAAAGGGTCCTTTCACTGCCTGAACCGCATTCCACGGCCGAACCACATCTGCGGTATCTGAGGCCGATCCAAGCCGACCAAGACCCTCTGGCCTCTGGGCCCAGTCTGCGGCTCCTGCCACCGACGCAGCCGTGCAACGCCGAACCCCTGCGCCCCCTACGGGCAGCCGGGCATCCTCGCCCGGCGGACACCCCGATGGCGAGGGCTTGTGCGCGACGTGCGGCATACCCGGCCGACCAGTCGACGTGTGTGTGAAGTGCGACGATCCCGGTGATCTCCTGGCACGCGGAGACTGCCTTCGCACTCTCGCGGCCCGCGTGGCCGATCTCCTGTCGGGGCGATGGAGCGGGCGGCCTCCGAGGTGCTCACACCCGTAACAAGAGTGCTCATCGACGCGGACAACCTCTATCGAGTCCTCAAAGAACTCAGGCGCGCAGCCCGGCCGCGCACCCTCACGGTTGTCGAGGTCCTGGCCGACCTCGCCCTCTCACTGGCAGACGGTGGCGGCCCCCGCACCGAAGGTGGACTTGGTGCTGGACGGGCACCCTCCACACCGACCGCATTGCCGCAGACCGGCCGTTCTACTCACCAAGCACAGACGTCGAGGCAAACATTCAGTGCGACCGCAGCGTGTGACGGTTTCGGGTGTGTGGTGACGGCTGGTGACCGAGTGGTCAGCGGCTGTCGGAGCGGGGGTGTC
>NZ_JBEXID010000198.1:0-4696 GCF_040608395.1 Streptomyces sp. NPDC005181 | reverse complement strand
CTAGTGACACGCCACTTCGGCGTGCCCACAGGCATATCCGCAGGTCAACCTACATATTCGTGCCCTAGTCGGCACCGCCAACTGTGGAACTCAGGAGAAGGCCGACCACTTCGAGATCACCGCCTACGAGCGCGAGGACCGCAGCGTGCTCGCCGGTCTGCTCGGCCTCGCCCTGATCGTGGTCTGCCTGGGCTGGATCCACCTCGTCGTCGTACGGCCCCTGCGGGCCCTCGCGGCAGGCGCCGAGAAGCTCGCCGACGGCGACCTCAAGACCGTGCACTACCCCCGCTACCAGGACGAGGTCGGCGCCGTCGTCCGGAGCCTCGAACTGATCCGCCAGCAGTTGCAGGCCAGCCGGCAGAACCAGGCGCGCCGGCCCGCCGAGCCCCGGCCCGGCGCCGGAGGAAGGTGACCAAGCGTGCTCTACCTCTACTTCGTCCTGTTGATCGGCAGTCTGTTCCTGCTCGTCGCGGGCATCGTGGAGCAGCGTCGGCACTACGCCGCGCTGCACACCATCCCCTCGCGGGTGCTCGTCAACGGCATCCGCGGCAAGTCCTCCATCACCCGGCTCTGCGCGGGCGCGCTGCGGGGCGGTGACCTGATCACCGTCGCCAAGACGACCGGGACGGCGGCCCGCTTCATCCACCCCGACGCCACCGAGGAGCCGGTCTACCGCAAGTTCGGCATCGCCAACGTGGTGGAGCAGATCGGCATCGTCCGTCGGGCCGCCACCTACCGGCCCGACGCGCTCGTCATCGAGTGCATGGCCGTGATGCCGGCCCTCCAGGAGGTCAACCAGAGCAAACTGATCCGCTCCACCATCGGCGTGCTGTGCAACGTCCGCGAGGACCACCTCGCCGAGATGGGCCCCACCCTCGACGACGTGGCCCGCTCGCTGTGCCGCTCGATGCCCCAGGACGGCATCTGCGTCACCGCCGAGAAGGAGCGCTTCCACATCCTCCAAGAGGAGGCGGACGCCCGGAACTGCCAGTTGGTCTACGCCGACCCGGAGACCGTCAGCGACGAGGAGCTGCGCGGCTTCAGCTGGTTCACCTTCAAGGAGAACGTGGCGATCGCCCTGGTCGTCGCCGAACTGCTCGGCGTGGAGCGCGAGGTCGCCCTCCAGGGCATGTACGACGCCCCGCCGGACCCGGGCGTGCTCTCCGTAGAGCGCTATGTGGCCCCCGACGGCAACCGGCTCGCCTTCGCCAACGTCTTCGCGGCCAACGACCCCGAGTCGACGCTGATGAACATCAACCAGCTCCTCGACCTCGGCGCCGTCCGCCGCCCCCTGAACGTGGTGATCAACTGCCGCCCCGACCGCGTGGAGCGCAACGGGCAGATGGGCGAGATCATCCCCGATCTCCAGCCCGACCACGTCTTCGTCATCGGGCACCCCGCCAAGAGCGCCATCGACGCCATCCCCGCCGAGTGGCGGGACCGGGCGGTCGACCTGGGCGGCGAGAAGCGGTCCGCCGAGGAGTTCATGCCGGCCCTGCTCGGCCGCATGTCCGACGGCTCCTCCCTGGTGGCCATCGGCAACATCCACGGCCAGGGTGAGGAGCTGCTGGAGTACCTCGCCGAACTCCCCGCCGACGAGAGCGACGCGGACGAGGAGACGCCGAGCCCCGCCGCGGTGACGGCGCCCCGCCTGGACCCGTTCGCCTCGTACCCCCCGGCGTACGAGGAGCGCTACCAGGCTTCGCGGACCCAGGAGATCCCGGTGGTCCGCATACCGGCCCGGACGTCACGGCCATACCGGCAGCAGCACGAGCAGTACGCACAGCAGGAGCGGTACGAGCCCTTCGAGCAGTACGCCGACGCGCCGCGGCAGCAGCCGTACGAATCCGCCCAGCAGACCTGGCCGCCCTACGACGAGCCGCACGACGACGCCCGGAGACCCCGTTGACCACCGCCGCACTGACCCCCGAGATGGCCGCCCTGGGTATCGCCCTAGGGCTGTTCTTCTCGCTGCTGTGCTACCTCACCACCAACCTCTCGCCCGGCGGCATGATCACTCCGGGCTGGCTCGCCCTGACGCTGATCGAGGACGTCCAGCGCGCGGCCATGGTGGTGGGCGTCACCGCCCTCACCTACGGCGGCACCAAGATCATGCAGCGGCTGGTGATCCTCTATGGCAAGCGGCTGTTCGCCTCGGTGGTGCTGCTCGGCGTGCTGCTCCAGGGCACGGTGATGATCCTGCTCTCGCTGGAGTTCCCGCTGCTCTACGGCAACCAGACCCTCGGCTTCATCGTGCCCGGCCTGATCGCCTACCAGATGGTGCGCCAGCCCAAGGGCGCCACCCTGCTGGCCACCGGCACGGTCTCGCTCATGGCCTACATCGTCGTCGCCGCCGGGCTGCTGCTCGGCATCATGCCCACCGTCTGACAAGCCGCCCCAGAACAACCGAGGAGTAACCGATGGCAGGGAAGAAGAAGTCGCGGCCCGTGGTCTCGGGTCTGGTGGTGCTGGCGCTCGTCGCGACCTCCGGCTACCTCACCCTGGAACTGCGCAAGCAGGAGGCACCCGGGGTGACGGAGGTCCGCAACGTCGGCGTCCTGGACGGCGGCGAGGGCTCCGGCTCCGCCTCCGACGACAAGGGCGAGGCCAAGTGGTCCCGGCTGGAGAACCCCGCGCGCTCGGTGCTGCGCGGCTCCGACGGCCAGATCAAGGCGGTGTTCACCGACGGGGCGCACCTGGCCACACTCACCGGCCCGGCCCGCACCTTCGCCGAACCGGCCTCGACCTCCTCCAAGGTCTCCACCACGGACTGGGTGCGGCTGATGCCCGAGTCCTGGAAGAAGGGCGCCGAGAAGGAGAAGTGGTTCACCGACTGGTACACCGAGTACGAGGACAGCAAGGAGGACGACGTCTTCGCCATCGCCTTCCAGTACGTGGCCGGCGCCCCGCAGAAGAAGGACGAGCAGGGCACCGCCTACGCCGGTGACGCCAACTTCGGACCGCTGAACACCACCGGCGCCGAGGGCGGCGACCTGCGCCTGGAGCAGTCCGACTTCTACGACTATCTCGGCCTGTCCTACCCCTTCCGGGACGGCCAGACCGGTACCCCCGAGCCCCTGCGCGCCAAGTCCCTGGACTGCTCGGGCTTCATACGGATGGTGCTCGGCTACCGCACCCGCTACCCGCTGATGTCCTCGGACACCTCCGGCGACGGACTGCCGCGCACCGCCAACGGCATGGCCCGCTCCGGCGAGGGCGTCGACGTGCTCCCGCTGGCCGGGGTGACGGCCGACGACCGGCCGTCCGCCATCGACCAGCTCCAGCCCGGCGACCTCGTCTTCTTCAAGCTGGACACCCGCACCAAGGACCGGCTCGACCACGTCGGCATGGTGCTCGGCTACGACACCGAGGGCCACCTGATCTTCGTCTCCAGCCGCGAGGAGGTCAACGGCCCGACCATCGGCGACGTCGGCGGGGTCTCCCGGCTGGACGGCAACGGCTACTACGCCAAGACGCTGCGCAGCGCCAAGCGGCTGTGACCGTGACCGCCCGCCCGGCGCCCCGGCGGGGCCCTACTGCTCGGCCGCGGCCGACGCCTGGGCCTCGTCGCGGCGGCGGATCTGCCGGAAGGCGAACTCGCCGAGGTCGTCGCCGGTCCGGAAGACGGCCGTGTCCTTCTCCGTCACGTCCTTGGTGCCGGTGAAGCCGGTGACCGTGAAGTAGGCGTAGCGGCCGTAGGCGTTGGTCGTGGTCCGGCAGACGGCACCGGTGCAGAAGGCGTCCACGCCGCCGCCGTAAATGAGACGCCGGGACTCTCTCCTCTCGGAGCCGCCGCATCTGTCTTATCCCACTCGGTGGCGCGTTCTCCGATCGGACGCTTCCTCTCCGTCGACCCCATCCTCGCCCTTGATCGGCGGCGTTGTCGCCAAGGATGCAAAGGGCCAGGACATCAAGATAGTCATGCCCAACGTAGGATCCAGCGGCCTGGATGTGATCGGACCGAATGGGGAGTACGTTTTCGTAGGAGGCGGCGCGAAAGCAAATGAGCCGTCAATATTCGGAAAGGCTCTAAAGATAAACAAATATGCTGCCGACGCGGCGGGTGTGCCGGCGCATTACTACATGCGGCCCTACCCGCGTGTCCCTGTCGACCGTGACGGTCGCAGGGTGGTTGGCCAGACGCGCGAGGCCATCATATTTTGTTCCGGGGCCTCGATTCGCAGCGAACAGCCGTACCGGACGGGAGACATACCGCTCCCCGCTCCTGCGTGTGGGCAACGAGGGGACGGAAGTTGTCGGACTGTTCTGATCCCAGCGGTAGCGGTCCGTGAACATCCGTGATCCGCAGCGCTGCGGCTGAGCGCGCGCAACGCCCTCGCCACCGCACTCTCGCACCACGCCAGATGTCCGGCGGCGTCACCACACAACATGGTCCGAGCGGCCTCCCCTCCCCGGCGCGGTTCCCGTCACGCCACTGGGCGTCGAGTTCCCGGTGACTGGGGCGAGCCGCGCTATCGGCATCCAACCGGGGGCCGGCAAACGACGAGACAGCATAGTTGGTCATCGGAGAACGCGGCCAAGAGAGGCGTTCATCTCGCCGACGCGCTCGGGAAGTTCGCCAGTCCGGCGCTGCCGCGCGACAGGGCGGTTGCAAGTTCCGGGTTCGTGCGGCTGGTCGGGGAGTGACCGGTTGGGGCGCATAACAGGGCAGGCACGGGCTTCGTGATCATTGTGG
>NZ_JBEXID010000197.1:0-4727 GCF_040608395.1 Streptomyces sp. NPDC005181 | reverse complement strand
ATGACCCTCAACGAGCAGATCTCCGAGATGAACAAGCTCATCGAGGGCCGGTTTCGCGAGCACGAACTCGCCGACATCGTCCTGAGCGTCCCGGGTTCGCCGCCGTTCATGAGGCAGTAGCCGCGTTCGAGTCCCCAGACGCCGCCCGAGGTCCCGCAATCCAGGTAATGAATACGGCGAGGAGCAGGCTGCGCTGCACGGGCGATGTCGTCGCGGTAGTAGGAGTTGCCACCGTCGATGACCGCGTCGTCCGGGTCGAGGAGCTCGGTCAACTGGTCGAGGGTGGGCTGTACGACAACGGCAGGCAGCATGAGCCAGACGGTCCGTGGCCGCTCCAGCTTCGCCACCAAGTCGCGAAGCGAGCCGGCGGCGACGGCGCCCTCGCCCTCCAGCCCCTTACGGCACTTTCGTTGAGGTCATAGACCACACAGTGGTGGCCATCGAGCATGAGCCGACGCATGAGGTTCGCGCCCATCCGGCCAAGTCCGATCATGCCGAGCTGCATGGGAGTTCGGTAGCCATGGCTGCTCTCCTGTGGGACGGGGCCCTAGCGCTTCAGGGCGCGGTAACGACGGACGAGGGCGCTGGTCGACGAGTCGTGGGTGAACTCCCGATCGGCGTCGGAGGTCAGTTCCTGGGTGATCTGGGCCGCGAGTAACCGCTGCCACAGCGTGTAGGCGACAGGTGCCATGCCCATAGGAATCACGGGATGCCCAGAATTTGCCTTTTGAATCGCGTCCATGCACAGTCCGCGAATCGTGTTCACCGACAGCGTGTCCAGGTCGGTCATCGCTACACAGCCCTCCATGCTCTCGAGGGATGTCCACGCCTGCTCCCTCGCAGTAGCCGCGTGCCCCCGCCGACCAGGGCGATTCAGGACCCGGCAAGGGAGGAGATGAGCAACCGTCGCGACCAGGCAGGACGGCGCCGCCGCGGCCCGCGGCGGGAGCGGATCGGCGGTATCCCGCGCACCAGGGTTTCCAGAGCCTGGCTGTCGTGCAGATTCGCACCCGATGAGGCTGTCCGGACGGCGGGAGCGGCTACCGATATTCGTGCCGGTACCACCGGCCGTCACACGCGGTGTTCCTGCTCCCAGATGGCTCTGGTGACGGCGGCAGGGCGTGGAAGAAGTTGCCCGTCGAGGTAGAGGTCCACGTGTTCATTGTAGAAGGCGACCAGTCCGGCGATGGGCGTTACCTGCCGGGTTGGGAAGTCGTACGCCCAGGCGAGGTCGGGGTAGGTGGCCGTGTCGGTTGTGACAGACCAGTAACCGCTGGTTTTGCCTTTATAGGGGCAGCTGGTGACGGTGTCGGTGGGCTGCATGCGTGTCCAGTCGATGCGCACGCGGTCGAGGTAGTAGCGCGTCGGGAGGCCTGTCTCCAGCACCATCACCGAGGACGGCGCGTCTGCGAGCACGGCTCCGTCGAGCATGACGCGGACACTGCGGCTCGACCGCAGCGCGTCGACGCGGGTGTAGGGGCTGCGGGGGTGGACGAAGACCTGCTCGTCCTCCTCGAACCATGCGTCGATGGCCTCCCAGCGGAAGCTGACGGAGCCGGAGATAGCGGGTGGAGCGTCGTCAGCCCATTCCCAGGCCGCGCCCGAGCGGGTGAGCGCGCCCAGCCGGAGGGTGTGGCGGCGCGCCGTGCCGATCCGTAGTGCCACGTTTCGGCCCTCGTCGAGGAGCACCCCGTCCCGGATGTCCTCCCGAGGGATGCAGTACTGCGGGTAGCCCGGCCACAGCCACACATATCGTGCTCGCACGGTGTCGAGGACGGGAAGGTTTGCCGCGTAGCCGCGGATGCGGCGCGGAACAGGCTCGACATGGCCGACCGGGACGATCATTTCCGGGTAGTCCGGTGTGTACTGCTTCATGACGCGTGTCCTCGTGGCGGTTCATGCCGGCTCTGCGGGGCCAGAGACCCTAAACAGCCCATCGGCACCAGGCAATCACGGGGGCGGCTGTCCAGCATCTTGTGCCTCAGACAGGCTGGAGAAACTCGACGGGTACCCGGAGCGCTCCCGGGCCCCGGCCGGGCTCCCAGCGGATCCCCGGGGGCAGAGGGTTCCGTAGCACGCCCGGTCGGCCACGAGCCTCCGCTGCACGGCTTGGTCCTGGCGGAGCCGAGTTCACCAGCGATGAGGAGGCGAGGGCCTTCGTGCCTTCTCCGGGGTGCCTCGCAGAGGTCACCGACGACGCCCGCTTCACCGGCGGCAGGCTCGTCCGGGCGTCTCGGAGCGAGGTTCTGGCTTGGCTTGCCGAGTACGGCGTCCGTCCGGGCTCCTCTTGACGATCAGCTACGGACCTCACTGACCACTAGTTTCAGTCTCTGCACTCCGAACGACGGAGACGGCCGCCTCGGCCGCTTCCGCTCCCGCTCCAGCCACGCCAGCGAGAGCCCCAAGAGCTCAAACGAAGCGTGAAGCTGATGGTCCCTGTGGAAGAGGGCATGTTCCTCGCCGGGCCGGACAACATGCCGACCTGGGAGAAGGTTCCCCATCGACGTCTACCCGACCACCAACGAGGACTACGCGCGGTTCGTCCGGGCCACCGGCCACCGGGCCCCGCAGCACTGGCCGGGCGGGAAGTGCCCGGACAGCATCTTCGATCACCCCGTGGTGTGGGTGACGTGGCACGACGCCACCGCCTACGCCGAGTGGGCCGGTAAGACCCTTCCGACGAGCCAGCAGTGGGAGAAGGCGGCCCGCGGCTCCAAGGGCCGCGCCTACCCGTGGGGGGACGCGCCGACGGCCGCGAAGTGGAACGTCCTCGACTCCGGCATACGGCGCACCACGCCCGTCACGCACTACCAGTCGGGGGTGAGCCCGTATGGGGTGTTCGACATGTACGGGAACACCTGGGAGTGGTGCGCCACCGAATCGGAGCCCGACCGGTACGAGTTGAAGGGCAGAGCGTTCACCAGGCCGTTCACGCGGGCGGCCCCCTCCCTGGTGAACGACGCCAACGCCACCATGTCCGACAACGACACTGGGTTCCGCTGCGTCAGCACCACCGGGTGACCGGCCCGGCCGCCCCCGGTGGCGGCGGCCGTCCTGCTCCTAGTAACCCCTCGGCGGCGCCGGAGGCCGGTGATCACGGCGGCGGGCGTACCCGCGGCCCGGCCTCAGCTCATGTGGCGCGCAGGGCGTCGCGCACGACCAGGTTCAACTACCAGGCCCGGTCGGCGCAAGGACCTTTTAGTGGCCCAGTAGCCGGTCAATGGTCGGGGCACCAGCAGAACGAGCCGTGGCACGCGTAGCAGCGCGGACGACCGGCACACCGGCACGACTGCCCGCAGTTCACGGGCTCGGTGTGCAACTTCACCTCGTCCGGGTTGCCCGGGTCGTAGGCGGTGCGGCAGTCCCGGCAGGAAACCTGTCCAGGCGGGAGGTCTTCAGCGCCTGACGTCGGCGGCGACTCCGCGACCGGCGACGGCCCGAGATCCCGCCCCGCGTCTGGGTCCTCATCCTCGAAGAGCCGAAACACCATGATGTCGATCCACTGGTCGGACATGGTGGCATCCTCCCAGGCGGCCGCCGTCGTCGACGCGGTGCCGCCGTCAATCCACCCATAGCGTGAACTAACAGGTGGACCGCCAGAAACCAGACCCACAGATCGGGGCCTTACGCGGCCGAACTCTGAGTCGCCGGTGGATTGGACGTCGGAAGCGCCAGCTGGGCGCCACGGGGCCACGCAGCCGGCTTCGGCCCCTCTGGGGCGCTCAGTACTCCATGTCCTGCCGCATTGATGGCGATATTTGAATTTGGCTCTGACCGCGATTGCGTGATGTCCGAAAGCGCGGACGCAAAGCTGTATGCCAGAGTGAGAACCATGCCCCGCCCCGAGTTTGATGACGAGCTGACCCCATTCCTTGAGGGGTCTACTTCGGCATCATGGTCTGTTAGAGCGGCCTCAGGCCGGCGTCTGGCAGTCGTCGCGGAGGTTCCCGAAGTAGCTGAGGTCCTGCACCGGCTGTTGCTGGATGGTCGCGACACTTTCGTCACTCAAGAGACGGCGGAGGCTCTGCTCGGACGCTGGGACGTGCTTGGTCTGCGCATGGTGCTGGCCGCGCTCGCCAGCGCGGATGACGACACCGGCGATCACCTTGATGCCGCAATCCTCAATGTCTGCGGTCAGTCCGAGGAGGACGGGGAACGGCTCGCGGCACTGTGCTCAGTGTTGACATCGGATGCGGATACCGCCGTAAGTGGGGAAGCCCGCAGGATTCTCGAACCACTGAGGTGACCTGCCCGCTACTTACCCTGAGTGAGGATTCGGGTTCGGAGGAGCGTGAAGGAGGCCCGTCCGTACATCGCTCTCTTGAACGTTTTGACCCGGTTGACGTGGCCTTCGGCGACGCCTGAGCTCCAGTGCAGCGTAAGTCCGGCAGTGACGGCGTCGAGGTCCTGGCGGAGGAAGCCAGCGAAGCCGCTCATCGGTCTGGGGGCGTCCAGTTCCGCCTGGCGGATCCATTCGAGGACGAAGGCTCCCCGACGGTTGCGGACGAGGTCGGTGAAGGCTCGCGCGAGGTCGCAGGCCCGAGTGCTGTCCGGGCAGGCGAGCCGGACTTCGAGAAGCCGTTCTTCCTGCTGGCCCGTGAGTGCCTCACGGGGTTTCATGATCCAGCCGGTGACCAGCTGGTCGAGGAGTGCCTGACCCGCGCCGGCCTGTGGAAGGAAGTACGGGACCGGCTCCGCCAGCCGGGCGGCGCGCTGTCCGGTGGTCA
>NZ_JBEXID010000196.1:0-4785 GCF_040608395.1 Streptomyces sp. NPDC005181 | reverse complement strand
CGTCATCGGTCAACGCCAGCTCGGCCATCGGCCGCCCCATCTTCGCCATGAAGACAGTCTACTTACTCAACGAATCTACGACGCAGGACACTAGAACTGGCGCTGCGACCTCGCTTTACGACGCGATCGGGGGCGTTCATGGCGCGGGTCAGATGGTGAGAGTGGGCCAGGGGACGTCGGTTTCGACGGCGGCGGTGTAGTCGACGCCGGGGACAGAGAAGCCGTAGAGGCGGCGGACTTCGTCGCTGAACCAGTCGAGGTCGGCGAGTTCGGTGATGGTGTCGCTGGTGGCGGTGCTCCAGCGTTCGGCGACGGCGTTCTGCACGGCGGGGTCGAGTTCCCAGGTGTCGAGGCGGACCCGGCCCTCGTCGTCGAGGTCGAGGGGGCGGGCGCCGATCAGCTGGACCCACAGCTCCACCAGTTGACCGATCGGGGCCACCATGGCGTCGCCGAGCACGCCGCGCAGCAGCCCGACGTACAGGGCGATGCCGGGGATGGCGGTGGAGGACTGGGTGACGGCAGCAGCGTTGACCGAGGTCACGGCCCGGCCGCCCAGGGTCTTGCCGAGGCGCTCGTCCAACGTGCGTGCGGTGGCTTCCAGATGGGACTTTGCGGCGCCGATGGTGCCCTGCCGGTAGATCGCCGCGGTGAGCGGCGAGCCGATGTAGGACAGGGCGGCGGTGGCGAAGCCGTCGGCGAGCAGGGACCGGTCGGCCAGGAACGTGATCCACCGTTCCCAGTCGGTGCCGCCCATCACCGCCACGGTCTGCTCGATGTCGTCGCCCTCGGCCGGCGCGGTGGTGACCTCCTTCACCTCCGGGGCACCGTACTCGTCGAAGACGAGCGTCTTGGTGGTGTACGGCGAGCCGATCGGCTTGAGGACCGAGGCATACACGTTGCCGGTGTCCGGGTCGGTGCGGCGAGGCGCGGCCACCGAGTAGATCAGGAAGTCGAGTCGTCCCCCAAACCGCTCGGCGAGGAGGTCGGCAACCTGCTCCTTCACTGTGTCGCTGAACGCATCGCCATTGAGGAAGACCATGTCCCGCCCGTGCTGTTGGGCGAGCCGGGCGGTGGCGGCGGTGCGATACCAGCCGGCCGTGCCGGTGCGCCGCGCGGGCGCCTTCTCGAAGCACACGCCGATGCCACGGATACCGACACGGGCCAGGCCCGCGATCGTAGCGGCCAGGCCATACCCGGCGGACGAGCCGATGACCAGAGCCACCGGCCCTTCGCCCTCGGCGGTGACCGGGGCGGGGACGGCCTGCCACATCTCGTCCACCAGCTGTCGGCAGCCGCCAGGATGGGAGTCGAGGAACAGGAAGCCCCGGCTCTTGGGCGCAATGACGCGTTCGCTCACGGTGTGGTGTCCCAGGTGTCGTCACGGACAAGGACGCGGCGGCCGCCTCGGCCACCCCGTCCTGCAAGTCTGCGGCCGTGCGGATGAACACGGTGATCTTGACCGGCACAACGATGTCTAGCCGGGCTTGGAGGGTTCCCACTAGCTCTAGCGGGGGCAGCTGGCGGCACCCAAGTCCCATCCCGCGGGGTAGGACCGAACCTGCCGACCGGCAGGAACGTCGCGATAAACCTCTATTCGGCGTCGGCGAGTTGCGCACGCGTCACACCAACCCCTGGCCCTACGGATGGCACAAGATCGCCGACCAGATCCTCGAAAGCCTCGCCAGCTACTATCGACGCATCAACGGAGCTCGGCCGCAGGCATCGCGTCCCGGACGTCGCCGACACCGATCCGATCCCGCTGATCGGCCTGGTCCAGCTGTACCGGCGGGACGTGCCCGGCCTCAGGCCGGGCCCGGACGGCTGCGATTTGCTCCAGGTGCTCTGGTGCCCGTTCGAGGCACATGGCCCGAGCCGCTACGGCCTGGCCCTGCACGTACGCTGGCGCCGTTCCGAGCAGGTCGCCGTGCCGCTGGCACGCTCCGCCGCAGCCGACGCTGGTCGGCTTCGAGGGCTCGGTCGCCGAGCCATGCGTGCTTCACCCCGAGCAGGTCGTCACCTACCCGTACGCCGGTTCGCTCCCGGGCCGACTCGGCGCCAGGATCGACGCCTGGGAGGAGGCCCAGGAACGGAAGGCAGAGAAGGACGGCCTGGACGACGAGCTGGTCACCTACCACCCTGCTGGTCGATAGTGACGGCTTCGAAGTGCTTGCGCATGCCCAAGGTCTGCTGGCCGGTACTGACAGCACCGGAACGCGGATCATCGGTCAGCCGCTGATGACGGTCGAGGAGTTCATCAACGCGCACCGCTCGATGTTCGAACTTCACTACCCGATCGCGTCGGCGTAAAGCAGTAGCTGTCAGCGTCAGCAATGACCGGGCCGGATGGGACAACGTCGAACCATCCAGCCCGGCCGTGCTGGCACTCGTCGAACGGACTTGCCGGGGAAGAGGGGGCTTGGCCTGCCGCTGGCCCCTGTGCATGGATTCGACAACCGGACGCCGCAGGTGCGGAAGGTCGTGCAGGACAGCTGGCCCGGCGGCCAACTGCAGCCAGGCAACTTCGAGCGGTTTTACAACTACACAGGCGGGGTGAGCTGTCCCGACTTTCCGAGCGGCCGGTTGGTGTGCCTTCAGGCGGCGTTCATGATTGCCTGGGATTGGAAGTGCTGGGCTTCAAAGTCCTGGCGGCCATCGCCGCGGCGGTCCTGACCGTCCTCACCGACGGCGCGCTGAGCACGAATGAGTGCTGAGTGCTCGCTCCGGCTGTTCTCATGGCTGGCTGCCGCCCGCCAGCGTGCCGTTCTGCTGTGACAGCAGGCGGACTCGAAGTCCCACCAGCCGTCTTCCTCCGAGGCGTTGGGTGACCAGCCGTAAGGGTTCACGCAAGGCACGAGCAGTTCGGCGTCCGCTTCGGTCCTGTCCGGCGAACCGGTGGCCGGGGCGGCTGCGGTACGGGTTCGACGGGAACCAATCCGTGAACACGTCCCGCCACAGGCCCTGTATCGCATGCGGCCGCATGCCGGCGTGCGGCCGTCGTTCGGCGGAGCGGGCACCGGAGCAGTGCCGGAAGCCGCCGTTCGGATCACCGATGAGGGCCCTTCCAGTGATTGCGGCACGTCTCGCACGCGCCGCACGTCCTGCGGCGGGTACACCGTCTCCGCAGAAGACGGCCCAGCGATCCGGTCAGGAGATCAGCATGTATGCAGTGGTTCGGCGGTACGAAGGGGTGACCGATCCTGCCGAGGCGGGACGCCAGGTGAACGAGGGGTTCGTGCCGCTCCTCCGCCAGGTCCAAGGTTTCGTGGCCTATTACTGGGTCGATGCCGGGGGCGGGGTGATGGTCTCGACGAGTGTCTTCCAGGACCCGGCCGGCGCCGAGGAGTCGACCGATAGGGCGGCGGATTTCGTACGGGACCGCCTCGCCTCCCTGCTCCCCAGCCCTCCCCAGGTCACGGCCGGCGAGGTCGTGGCCCATTCGTAGCGGCCTGCCGGAAAGTGGCACGGCTGTGACACCGCGAACCGCGCGGGCCGCCGCGCACGAGCAGCGCGCCCAGCACAGCCTGCCCACGCTGCCTTCTGCTCGGCATTGTGCGACGCCTTAGAGATCATCTCATTTGGCGAGTCTGCGGTAGCAGATGAGAGTGCAGGCGATGCTGGCGAAGGCGAGGAAGTGGATGGCTTTGCATTCGTAGCGGCGGTGGAGTCTGCGGCAGCTGGCGAGCCAGGCCATGGTGCGTTCAATGGTCCAGCGGTGGCGTCCGAGGCGTTGCCCGTCTTCGACGCCCTTGCGGGCGATCCGCGGAGTGATGCGCCGGCTGCGGAGCCATTGCCGCAGGCGGCGGCTGTCGTAGGCCTTGTCGGCGTGGAGCTTGGCCGGCCGCCTGCGGCGCGGACCGCGACGCGAGCGAATGGGCGGTATGCCTCGCACGAGCGGTTCAAGTGCCTGACTGTCGTGGAGGTTCGCGCCGGAGATTCCGATCGAAAGCGGCAGTCCGGACCGTTCGGTGATCAAGTGGATCTTCGACCCGTACTTGCCCCGGTCTACAGGATTCGGACCTGTCAGGTCCCCTTTTTCAGAGCCCGCATGTTCACCGAGTCGATCGCGCACCGCGACCAGTCCAGCTCGCCCCTGGCGCCGAGTTCGTCCAGCACCAGGCGGTATAGCTTCGCCCACACCCGCAGCCGGCTCCACTCCATGAACCGGCGGTGAGCCGTCGCCCCGGAAGGCCCGAACACCGGCGGGACCTGCGACCACGTACACCCCGTCGTCGCCACGAAGATGATCGCCGCCAGCACCTCACGGTCACCATGACGACGCCGGCCGCCACCCTGCGGACGCGTCGGCGCCTCTGGCACCACCCGCTGGAACAACTCCCACAACCCGTCCGGCACCAACCGCTCCACCATCAACACCCCACCAGACTACCTACACCTCCAAATGAGATGACTTCTTAGCAGGTAGACGGGACGGCCGCTCCCCTGCGGACCAACCCAGGCACTCAGACGGGCCAGCTCAACCGCTAGGGGGCCAACTAAGGGCTATCCCGTAATCCCTGGTGGATCAGCGCGCGGCGTCAGATGCGGTGCATCGCAAGGCGGAGGAGCGTCCTCATACTGGGCGTATTCGGGCATTCCGACAACACAGCGAGGTGCCGTAGCTGTCGTCGTGCGCCCGCCAGGGATTACGGGACAGCCCTGAGCTTGATCTTTAAGGCTGCTGCTCGGCCCCGCCGTGTCTAGGCATATCCGTTTTGCGCTGTTTCTTGCCGACTGGGTGGCGGGGTGCGGGTGTGGAGGTGCGGCCCTTGGGGCGGCCTGGGCCGG
>NZ_JBEXID010000195.1:0-4824 GCF_040608395.1 Streptomyces sp. NPDC005181 | reverse complement strand
GACCGCCGCCGCCGAACGCTCCATGGCGTTCGAGGCACTCGACCAGCTCGCCATGGACCACCTGCTCGGCGTCCGCTGAGCCCACCGGGAGCCAGAAGCCACCCACGGGTAAGCTCTGGCCTCCTGCCCTGCCACGCCCGGGTGCGGATCCGTCGGATCCGCACCCGGGCGTGTTTCTTGTCCCGGCGCAGCACAGTCGCTCCCGCGCTCAGCCGTCCGCGCCGGGCAAGCTGTTGGACGGTACGGGCGTGCAGTGTGCGGGCCTTGGGCTGGTCGACGGTGACGGGGTTTGTCTCCAGGACGGTCACCGGTACGCCGCAGTGGGCGAGTTCGGCGGCGAGGAGCATGCCGACCGGTCCTCCTCCGGCGATCAGGGCCAGGGTGCAGCCGGGCTTCTCCTCCGCCGCAGGTGTGGGTGGTGCGGCGGACGACGCGGTCTGCGGGACCCTGCGCGAAGCGGGTCTGGTACGGCAGGTGAACCGGGGCAACAGCCGCGTGGCGACCCTGCGCAAGGACGACCTGGACAAGCACTTTCCGGGGCTGCTGGGCCTGATCCGCGCCAACTCCTGAGCCCCGTCCCGAGCCCCCGGTCACCCCTGCCACGCCGAAGGGCCGCACCCCCGGCGGGGGTGCGGCCCTTCGCGACGTACCGGACTGCCTACTTGCGGATCAGGCTGCGGAGCACGTACTGCATGATGCCGCCGTTGCGGTAGTAGTCCGCCTCACCGGGCGTGTCGATACGGACGACCGCGTCGAACTCCACACCGGTGTCGGTGGAGACCTTCACCGTGCGCGGCGTCGTGCCGTTGTTCAGCTCGGTCACGCCGGTGAAGGAGAAGGTCTCCTCGCCGGTGAGTCCGAGGGCCTCGGCGGTCGCGCCTTCCGGGAACTGGAGCGGGAGGACGCCCATGCCGATGAGGTTCGAGCGGTGGATGCGCTCGTACGACTCGGCGATGACGGCCTTGACGCCGAGGAGCGCGGTGCCCTTGGCGGCCCAGTCGCGGGACGAGCCGGAGCCGTACTCCTTGCCCGCGAGGATGACCAGCGGGGTGCCGGCGGCCTGGTAGTTCTGCGAGGCGTCGTAGATGAACGACACCGGCGCGTCGGCCTGGGTGAAGTCGCGGGTGAAGCCACCCTCGGTGCCCGGGGCGATCTGGTTGCGCAGACGGATGTTCGCGAACGTTCCGCGAATCATGACCTCGTGGTTGCCGCGGCGCGAGCCGTAGGAGTTGAAGTCGCGGCGCTCGACGCCGTGCTCCGTCAGGTACGTGCCGGCCGGGGTGTCGGCCTTGATCGCACCGGCCGGGGAGATGTGGTCGGTGGTGACCGAGTCGCCCAGCTTGGCGAGCACGCGGGCGCCGTTGATGTCGGAGACCGGGGTGGTCTCCATCGTCATGCCCTCGAAGTAAGGGGGCTTACGGACGTACGTCGACTCGGCGTCCCACTCGAAGGTGTTGCCGGTCGGGATCGACAGCGCCTGCCACTGGGCGTCGCCCGCGAAGACGTCCTTGTAGGACTTGTTGAACATGTCCTCGCCGATGGAGTTGGCGACGACGTCGTTGACCTCGGCCTCGGAGGGCCAGATGTCCGCGAGGTAGACCGGCTTGCCGTCCTGGTCGATGCCCAGGGCGTCCTTGGTGATGTCGACCTTCATCGAACCGGCGATGGCGTACGCGACGACCAGCGGCGGGGACGCCAGGTAGTTCATCTTGACGTCGGGGTTGATCCGGCCCTCGAAGTTTCGGTTGCCGGAGAGCACCGAGGTCACGGCCAGGTCGTGCTCGTTGACCGCCTTGGAGACCTCCTCCGGCAGCGGGCCGGAGTTGCCGATGCAGGTGGTGCAGCCGTAGCCGACGAGGTTGAAGCCGACCTTGTCGAGGTACGGGGTCAGGCCCGCCTTGTCGAAGTAGTCGGTGACGACCTTGGAGCCCGGGGCGAGCGTGGTCTTGACCCACGGCTTGCGGGTCAGGCCCTTCTCGACCGCCTTCTTGGCCACGAGCGCCGCGGCGACCATGACGTACGGGTTCGAGGTGTTGGTGCAGGAGGTGATCGCGGCGACGGTGACGGCGCCGTGGTCGATCTCGTAGGTCGTCCCGTCGGGGGCCGTGACCGTGGTCGGACGCGACGGCACACCGTTGGAGGAGGCCGGGGCGTCGGAGGCCGGAAAGGACTCCTTGCCTGCCTCCTCGTCCTCGGAGACGTAGTTGCGGACGTCCTGCGCGAACTGCTGCGAGGCGTTGGCGAGGACGATGCGGTCCTGCGGGCGCTTCGGGCCGGCGATGGAGGGGACGACCGTGGCGAGGTCGAGCTCCAGCTTCTCGGAGAAGTCCGGCTCGGCGGCCGGGTCCAGCCACAGGCCCTGCTCCTTGGCGTACGCCTCGACGAGCGCGACCTGCTGCTCGTCACGGCCGGTCAGACGCAGGTACTTCAGCGTCTCGCCGTCGATCGGGAAGATCGCGGCGGTGGAGCCGAACTCCGGCGACATGTTGCCGATGGTGGCGCGGTTCGCGAGGGAGGTGGCGGCGACGCCCTCACCGTAGAACTCGACGAACTTGCCGACGACGCCGTGCTTGCGGAGCATCTCCGTGATGGTCAGCACGAGGTCGGTGGCGGTGGTGCCGGGCTTCAGCTCGCCGGTCAGCTTGAAGCCGACGACGCGCGGGATGAGCATGGAGACCGGCTGGCCGAGCATCGCGGCCTCGGCCTCGATGCCGCCGACGCCCCAGCCCAGCACGCCGAGGCCGTTGACCATGGTGGTGTGCGAGTCGGTGCCGACGAGGGTGTCGGGGTACGCCTGGCCGTTACGGACCATGACCGTACGGGCCAGGTGCTCGATGTTGACCTGGTGGACGATGCCGGTGCCCGGGGGGACGACCTTGAACTCGTCGAAGGCGGTCTGGCCCCAGCGCAGGAACTGGTAGCGCTCCTTGTTGCGGCCGTACTCCAGCTCGACGTTCTGCGCGAACGCGTCGTTGGTGCCGAACTTGTCCGCGATGACGGAGTGGTCGATGACCAGCTCGGCCGGCGCGAGGGGGTTGATCTTCGCCGGGTCGCCGCCGAGCTCCTTCACGGCCTCACGCATGGTGGCGAGGTCCACGACACACGGAACGCCGGTGAAGTCCTGCATGATCACGCGGGCCGGCGTGAACTGGATCTCCTGGCTGGGCTGGGCCCGGGAGTCCCAGCCACCCAGCGCCCGGATGTGGTCGGCGGTGATGTTCGCGCCGTCCTCGGTGCGGAGCAGGTTCTCCAGCAGCACCTTCAGGCTGTAAGGGAGGCGCGCGGAGCCCTCGACCTTGTCCAGCCTGAAGATCTCGTACGACTCGTCGCCCACGCGCAGCGTGCTGCGGGCGTCGAAGCTGTTCGCCGACACGACAGTCTCCTTCATCAATGTGCGCGTACTACCGCGCCGCGCCTCATTACGGCGGGCGCCACGTGGTGCCGCCTACGGCTCCTCGACCATCCGCTAAGGTAAGGCTTAGTTAGGTAACCCTTACCGTTCGGCGGCTGCGGTGCACCTTCGGCAGATATCTCGATGTCGAGATAACTCTAGTACATCGCCGCCGAAGGGTCATGCCCGGCTGCCCGTGCGACGCCGTCCGCCTCATGCGACGAGGCGCCTCCCCGGCGAACCCGGCCGTTCGGCCGCCATGTGACGGCGTCGGACCGGGGACCGCCGCCCGCACCGGCTCCCGAGGATGCTCAGGAATTCTCGGCCACGACCTCGTTGCGCGGCCCGGCGCTCCTCCGCTCTTGCACGTGGGCATAGCTCACGAGGCCGACGAGGAGCGCGAGGAGCGCTGCCGACGAACCCGCCGTGCCGAGGTCGAGGCCCCCCTTGGCGACAGGCTTGGTGAGGAAGTCGCCGACGGTGGCCCCGAGGGGACGGGTGAGCACGAACGCGATCCAGAACAGCAGGACATTCGGCACGACCGGCACCCACATGAGCGCGAGGAGCCCCGCGAGGAGCCCGGTGACGAGAAGTGCGCCACCCGCGTAGCCGAGTCCGGAACTGTCGGAGAGGAAATCACCCATGGAAGTGCCGAGGGTGTTCGAAACGAGGATCGCCGACCAGAAGAGAACTTCCCCGCGGAACGTGACGATGTGGCGGATGGAGAACGTCAGTCCGGTGAATTTCCAGAGGACGAAGATGGCGATCAAAAGCGAGATCAGGATCGCGGCTCCCGTGGGATACCCCAGCCCCAGGCCTTGCGGCCCCCAGCCCAGCGACTCGGTATCGCCGGAAAGATATGTGGCACTGGCGTCACGATTCATGAAGTCGGACATCGTGGTGCCGGCCATGCTGGTGGACAGGATGACGGTCCAGTAGAAAAAGGGGTTGTAGTACGTGGACCTCAGCTGCACGACCAGCGTGACGACGAAGATCAGGGACAGTGCAACCGTGGTGAGGAAGTAACCGAGCCCCAGGGTCTGGGCAAACAGATCACCGGCCGTCTCGCCGAGTGTCGTCGCGGCGATCTTCATGATCCAGAAGGCCAGGGTGACCTCCGGCAGCTTCTTCATCACATTTTTGCTGGTGGCGACGTTCACGTCGGCAAGCAATTCTGACTTTTCCAATTTTCCATCACTCCCGGTCGGCTCATCGGCGCGCCTCGCTCTCCCGGAGTGAGCAGCCTGCACATGGGCGCATGACTCGACATCACAGTGTTGCGGACAAGAGACATCCCTTTACATCAGTGGTGTTGCGTGTTCGCAGGTGTTTCTTGCTGCTCTGTCACGGCAGCTGTAGATGCGGTCGTGTGACGCGTCGGTGCTGGCCAGCTGGGTGATGGGGCGCCTGCGGGCATGAGTACGGCCACCGTG
>NZ_JBEXID010000194.1:0-4843 GCF_040608395.1 Streptomyces sp. NPDC005181 | reverse complement strand
TCTGACCCCTGCAAGATCACCGAAAGTAACCACCGCCGGTGGCCCGACCAGCAAGGCTCCATACCTCGACATACACAAAGGAATTGACAACCTCGACCGGCGGTGTGCCCAGCGCCCACAGGACCTGGACGCTGCCGGGCGGGCGGAACACGAGATCAATCCCGGACCACTTCTGCACCCGGTAGCCGAGCCGGGAAGCCCGGGCGGCCGCTGCGGGACTGTCGCCGGCGGCAAGACGGTCGGCAACGATGCGGTCCGCGTCCGGGTGGAGGCCTTCGCCGAACAGGTTCCGCATCTGCCCCTCGGTGACCCGATCCCCGGCCACCAGGCCGACCGCGGGCAGCGCCCGGCCCATCCATACACCCGGCGGGACACCCGCCTCCTCCTGCGCCTGCTCCAGGCTCTTTCCCCGCGGCCGACGGCCGTCACCGACCGCCACCTGACGCCCGTAGTACTTGTATGCGGAGCCCTTGCTGACTTGCTTGCACGTCATCATGCAACCCAGCACAGCACCTAAAAAGCGCTGGTCAACGGCCCAAACTGAGGGCTCCCGTGGGGCGGGACGAAACCACGGAGTCGTCGGTCCGCTCTCCCGTGTCACGGGCAGCCGGCAACCATACTTCCCACCTCGGCTCCAGACCGGCAGAGCTCCGCTGCCGCAGGAAAGTTCACGCCGGGCGCCCGGTCTCGGGGAGCGGACTGTGGCCTTCGGACCAGTCGTTGACCCAGCCGCAACCCGCACACGCGTACCGGCCATCGAGACCCGCGATCTGTGTCCCGCACCGAGCGCACCCTATATAGGTGATCTCGGGATGCGGCAGAGACATCTCAGGGCGGGCCGGCCGTTCCGCTTCCGGGGCAATCGCCATAATCGGAAGCTACCCGCGTAAGCAGCGACGTCCGGGGCCAAAAGCGACACCACCACACCCTCTCTACAGGCACCGGGCAAGCCGGTACTTGCAGGCTTGCCCACGGCTGGCGAAGGCTTGCCCAGGAGCAACAGGAACGTGACCGATAACCGGTCCCGAAATGGTGGATCAGACGAGACGACGGATAAGGAAACCTGCCTCTTCTCCTATGGAGAAGAGGTGTAAGCGGCAGTTTCCTGGATACCCACCGGTTCTGACCTGCGCAGACGAACGGATCGACGTATCGGGACCGGTACCTGCGCCGGCAGCCGCATTGGAAGCGTGGCCGGTACCAGCGCAGGTACCAGCGCCGGTAGCAGGTCAGTTGAGGGCCTGGACCTCACCGACCCGCGCGGCGAACGCGGTTCTCACGGGTCTCGGCGAACTCAGACGGGTGCGGTTCCTTTCGAGTGACGGCCGCGATGAAGTGGTGAGATCGTAGTTCCGCTGGTGAGTGCGTCAGGCGTGATGCCGAAAGTTCATGCAGCGGGGGCCGCGCCGGGTCGGGATACTGGGCCGGTGAGCAACGCCATGGCTGAGTACGAAGCGGCTACTGAACAGTTGGAGCGAAGGGTCTACATCGGGCTACGCGAGGACAACCTCGACCCGCAGGACGTTGTGGCCCTCGCCTGCGAACTGCTCGACTGGTCCCACTGCACCGAGGCCATCCTGGAGGTCGTCGAACGGAACCCAGCCGAGGTGCCGCCGGCGGAGATGACGGCCCTGGCCAGGCGCATCCTGGACGACGTGGGTTTCGAACCCGGCTTCGACCTCGCCCCCGAGCGTTTGGAGACGTTGCGCGCCGCGCTGCGGATCATTGCCCGCGACCTGCCCACGCGTGGGATCGAGGGCGAACCGGAGATCGAGGTCCTGGAGGACTGGTTCCCGACGGGAGCCGGTGTCCGCCTTGCCGACGGCGACAGGCTCAACTGGGGCGGACATATCCTGCCGAGCACGTGCGACGACCCGACCATGGCACTGACCAGCCTGACGATCATGATCCAGGAGAGCCTGCTCGAACAGACCTGGCAGGTCTGGCCGGTGTGCCCCCGACATGACCTCGGTGTCCACGGCTCGGAGCGGGACGGCGAGGCCGTGTGGTGGTGCGCGGGCGACGGCGGACACGTACTCGCGCCGGTCGGCGAACTCTCTCGCGCGCTCGGCCGCCGTCGCCACAAGTAGGGGCGGCGGTGGGGTGTAGTTCGTTTCGAACGACGGCCGCGATCATGCGGTGAGGGCGTAGTTCGGCTGGTCGGGTGCGGGGTAGAGGCGTTCGTGTTCGCGGGCGGCGTGGTGGCGCCAGTAGGGGTCGAGGTCGCCGTTGGAGACGACGGCACGCAGTCGCAGTACGGCTTCCGCTCCGTCGAGGCCCCAGCGGGCGCCGGTGATGTCGAGGCGGTCGGCGATCAGGTGGCGGCAGGCGCCCTCGACCGCGCCGGTGGCGATCGGCCAGCCGTTTTCCAGCGCCGTGTCGTAGCGGAGCTGGTCGAGGTGGCCGGTCAGATAACGGTGGCAGACGTCGAGGGCGTCGCGCCGGGCGGCCGACAGGTGTTCGCCGTCCGCCTGGGCGGTCATCTCGGTGGCGGTGCGGGACGCGTGACCTGCGAGAATCGCAGTCAGGTGCTCGGCCGCCCAGGCCGCGGCCTCGGTCGTGCCCGGTTTGTGGAAGGCGTGGGCAGCGGCCCAGACGTATTCCGCGACGTGCACGAAGTCCAGCAGCGTGTGCACCGTGACGCCGCGTCGGTCGGCCTCGGCACGGATCAGGTCGAGCTGGTGGCGGGCGCCGTCGACCAGCACGATCCACGGCCGCAGGTGCTTGGGGTCACGGGCCTCGGCTTGGTCGAAGGCGTCGGCGATGACCTGTTCGGGCGTGCGGACCAGGGAGGCGGTGCACCACTTGTTCTCGGCCCGCGGTCCCGGTCGGGGCGGCCGTTCGCCGCTGCGGCCGCCGGGCGGGTGGATCACGTCGTGCGGACGTCTGGGGGCGGGGCGGGTGTCGAAGACGCAGGCCACCGTCGCCATCCGCTTCCGGTTCGGCTTCTCGCCCGGCGCAAGCCGCCCGCGATGACCGACTACCGCTTTCGCGGCGGCCCGGCGGGTGGCCTCCCGCAGGGCCTCAGGCCGCATCACCACGCCCTTGCCGTCGACCTGGATCACCAGCGGCATCTCGCGGGTGCACGGGATCGGGATCCGGGTCCGGTAGAAACCGTCGATGTCGACCGCGGCGGCGACCACGAGTTCTTCCAGTCTGCGTTTGCCGAGCACGTTCCCGCAGCGGCGCTGGACCGCTTCGTGGGCCTGGTCGAACGAGCCGCGGACGGCTTCGGTGACCGCGAGTCGCCGTAATCCCGTCGAGTGCCGGCCCGCTGGCAGGGACAGCGCCTCGTCGGCGGGGTGGACGTTGCCCACGCCCCGGCCCCGGTGGGCGACCCGGGTGACCCGGACGAGCCCGAATACGCTGGCCAGCCAGCGCGAGTGTCCCGTCTCCTGCCAGGGCCGCACCCGTCCCTCCGGCCCGGTCACAACCGGCCTGCCCCTGCCACGGGCCTGTTCCTCTTCCCGCGCTGCGCGCAGGTCCAGATGGCCCTGCAGCAGCAGGCGAAGCAGTTCTCGCCCGGCCACCTCCAGGTGTTCCTCCAGTTCGGCATGGGTCCACGTGCTCGCCTGATCGCCCGACAGCGTATGCGTCAGCGTCTCGAAGGCGATGAGGGAGCGGGCAAAGGGGTCAGCGGTGGCATGGGTGTCGTACGGTGTCATCTCCGGGGCTCTTCCCGTCCAGCATTCGATATGGGTCGCACCTTCGAATGTAGGCGCGGAAGGGCCCTGCTGCTAACGGGAGTTGGGCGAAGTAGCCCTGCGGCGGTGGGCCGGGGCGAACATGCCGGGCGTGTCCTCGTCCAGCCAGCCTCGCTCCACCAGCCGCTTCAGCTTCGACCTCGTGCCTTCGATCTTTCCGCTCTCCGCCGGAAGCCCGATCCGCGGTACGACCTGCTTGGCGCGGACCGGCCCCGGCGCGTCCGCCACCACCTCCACGATGTCCCGATACACCCGCGGCAAGATCTCCGGCCCCATCCCGGGCTGCCAGTTCGGCACCGTCAACACCCCGATGACCTGCCGCTCGGTCCCTGCATACGCCGACGCCACCCGCTCACCCGCAGTCGGCAGCCGTGCGTCGACGGCCGCCGCCGAGTCCTCCGGGGTCATCTCCGCGAGTACTTCGGCGACCGTCTCTCGCGCGATTCGCAACCGCTCCAGACTCTCCCTGGCCAGCTCCAACTTCTCGGCCAGCGCGGCGACCTCAGCTTCCAGCTCCGCCACCTGAACCCGGGCAGCTGCCTCGCGTGCTTCCAACTCCTCGACCAGCGAACCCATCCGCCACCTCTCCTCCACGACCATGGTAGAGACGAGTAGCCGAGAACACAGCCCTGCTCAGCGTTCTCCCAGGTCAACCCTTCCCTTCAGAGGAACCGCACCCAACTCAGACAGTCCGGCCCCTGTCCCTGCGTAACGGCCGCCTGACGACCGGACAGGACCTGGTACGGAGGTACCGACAAACACCAACATAATCAGGTCTGTGGTGGACTTTCGTAAACATCGGGCCCCCGGGGAGCCGCTCGTCCTGGCGGCCCTGGTGCCTTCGCATGCCGGGCCGTGTGACCACGGGCCGTGCGCCCTAGCGGATTTACTGGCCGTGGAACGGCTGGACGATCCGCGCTGCTGCGCCGGCCACCATCCCGAGGCGCTCCGCACCACCACCTGACCACGCCGCGAACGCTGACCCCCGGCCGGCGGTTGCCACGGCCATCATCACCGTTGCCCCGAGGACCCGGCCTGCCTCCCAGTACTACAGCAGCAGATCTTGTGACGGTTGATCGGTGCTGTCGTTGAGTGGTCATGCTGGTGGATGTGACGGAGGAGCATCTCAGCCTGTGGGC
>NZ_JBEXID010000193.1:0-4999 GCF_040608395.1 Streptomyces sp. NPDC005181 | reverse complement strand
AAGCGACACGCCCCCAGCAGACTCGATCAGGTGACCAGTACTCGTACTCATCAGGTGACTCCTTCGTGGAGGGTCCACACCTGATTCATGACACTCCCGCCCTAACTGGCGGAGCAAGGCGCGGCAGGATCCGACTTGAGGGGATCACCGACTGGTGCGGGACAGCCATCGGCTGAGCCGGAGGTGGAGAGTTCGACGAAGCGTTTGTAACAGCACAGGGCAGCGGTGAGGCCGAGAAAGGCCAGCGGTTGCGGGGACAGCGTTCGTACCGGCGGTTGAGTCTGCAGCAGCCGGTCAGCCAGGACATGGTCCGCTCAGTCAGCCACCGTCGGCGTCCGAATCATTCACTGGCCTCGATGCCTTAGCGGGGCGATGCGCACGCCGATACGCCTTGCCCGCAACCATTTCCGCGGGTGGGGGTGTCGTAGGCCATATCGGCGTGCGGGCGCTGAGGTTTGAAGTACCTGCCGCGATGGGGTCGTGTCGCGTTCGGTGACCGGCCACCACGGGCTTCAGCCCTTCGCTGTCGTGGGTGTTGACGGCGGCGTGGCCAGCACCCTGCGATGGCGCCCGTCCGGTCCATGCGGTGTACTTGCTCCGCCGGGCACTCGCAGGTGATGCAGCCGACCTCTATCCCGGTGAAGCCAAGACGGACGCCTAGGACACGTTCGTCATCGCGGACGCGGCCCGGGCGATGCCGCGCAGCTGCGGGCGATCGACGGCGAGGACGAAACGATCGCCGAGTTGGAGAAGGTCGTCGGCTCCGACGACGACCTGGCGGGCGAGGCCACCCGGGTCACGACAGATACGAACCGTCAAATCACAGCTAGGCCAGTTCGTTTGGATCACCGAGCGGACCAGAGGAAGATGTCCGCGACGTGCAGTCCGGCCAGGTAGATGGTCGCGGTCTTCTCGTAGCGGGTGGCGATGCCCCGCCACTGCTTCAAGCGGTTGATGCACCGCTCGACGGTGTTGCGCTGCTTGTAGGCCTCGCGGTCGAAGGCGGGGGCCTGCCACCACGGCTGCCTCGGCGTTTCCGGTGGCCCCGTTGGTCCGCCGGAACGGGGATCACCGCCCGGATACCGCGCCTTGCGCAAGTGCTCGCGGATGGCGCGCGAGGAATAGGTCTTGTCGGCCAGGACCACATCGGGCCTGGTGCGGGGTCGTCCACGCCGGCGGGGAACACGCAAGCGGGCCATCACGTGCGCGAAGACGGGCGCGTCACCGGCCTGTCCGGCGGTGAGAACAAAGGCGAGGGGACGGCAGTGGGCGTCGGCCGCGAGATGAATCTTCGTGGTCATTCCGCCGCGGGACCGGCCGACGGCATGGTCGTCCGGCTCGCCAGTCGGGGCCCCTTTTTGCGGGCCCCGGCCGCGTGCTGGTGGGCACGAACGATCGTGGAGTCCACCGAGACCGCCCAGTTCAGGTCCTCGTCGGCGTCAGCCTGGGCCATGAGCGCGGTGAACACGCGCTCCCAGGTGCCATCGACGGCCCACATGCGAAGCCGGTTGTAGACGCCTCTCCAGTTGCCGTACTTCTCGGGCAGGTGGACCCACTGTGATCCGGTCTGGAACTTCCAGGCGAGAAACGGCCTAGTCCTCCGAGCTCGGCGGCCGCCTGGACAATTCGGCGGGGGACGGACCGGCGGCCGGGACCACCACGCGGGGTCGGCTGGTCCAGACGTACGCTACTGGTATGTGCGTCATACCCGACGACAGCACTGCACAGCCATACGGGTCCCCCTCTTCCCCCGCCGCCGGGTCGGTACTCCGGGCCGAGCTGGACCGGTTGCTGGAGCTCGGCGTGCGCGATTCGGGTGCGCATGCGGGCGCGGTCTTCCTGCTGGCGTCCGACGGTCAGGCGCTGCGGCTGGAGGTGACCACCGGCATCCCGGCGAAGTACCTCACGCCCTGGCTCGGGGTGGGGCTGGCCAGTCTCGATCCGGTAGCCGAAGCGGTGCGCGAGCGGCGGTCGGTGTGGCTCAACAGCCCTCAGGAGCTCGCCCGCCGCTACCCGCGCACGGCGATCGCCCTGCCGTACCACTACGCGGTGGCGGCGGCGCCGATCCTCACCGGGACCACCGCCTGGGGAACGCTGCTGCTGTTCTGGACCTGCTGCGACAACTCCGGCCCTGCCAGCCCGAGCCGCGACCGGGTCGGTGCCGCCTGCCGGCGTCTGGGCCAATTCCTGCGGGACGCCGCCGACGCCGGCCACCCGGTCGGCCCTGGACCGCTCCCCCGCACGCTGCCTCGGCCGCCCGCGCCGAAGCGCTCGCCCGCAGAGGCGCTGGCCGCGGCGGACTTCGCCGAACGGCTGCCGGAGGGCAGCTGCTCCCTCGACCTCGAGGGCAGGTTCACCTACCTCAGCGCCACGGCCGCCGCCCTCGTCGGCGGCAGTATCCCCGATCTGATCGGCAGGCTCCCCTGGCAGGCCCTGCCCTGGTCCACCGACCCGGCCTTCGAGGACCGCTTCCGCGCTGCCGTGGTCAGCCGGCAGCCCGTGTCCTTCACCGCCATGGTCTCGCCGGACCGGTGGCTCACATTCGAGCTCTACCCCGACGGATCCGGGGTGAGCGTCCGCATCTCGCCGACCGAGCCCGACCACACCCCGAGGGCAACGCCGGCCGGAACGGGGACGCCCCCGGCCGAGCCGATCCCCCTGGGAGAGCTCTACCAGGTGCTTCACCTGGCCGCCACCCTCTCCGAAGCCGCGGGCGTGGGCGACGTGGTCGATCTGGTCACCGACGAGATGCTGCCGGCCTTCGGGGCCCGGACCGTGGCCCTGCTCGCGGCCGAGGACGGAAGAATGCGTGTCATCGGCTATCGCGGATACCACGCCCGATTCTTGGAGCACCTCGACGGAGCACCGCTGACCTTCCCGACGCCCGCGATCCAAGTCCTCGCCACCGGCATGCCGAGCTTCTTCGCCACCTTCGAGGAGCTGTCCCGGGCCTACCCGCTGGTTCCCCGCCAGGACGGTCTGCACGCCTGGGCCTTTCTGCCACTGATCGCCTCCGGGCGCCCCGTGGGCTCGTGTGTGATCGCCTTCGACCGTCCCCACCCCTTCTCCGACCGACAGCGGACCGTCTTCACCGCACTCGCGGGACTGATCGCGCAGGCGCTGGAACGGGCCCGCCTGTACGACACCAGCAAGGAGCTCGCGCAGACCCTGCAAGCGGCCCTGCTCCCCGGCTCACTGCCCGACCTTCCCGGACTGGATGTGGCCGCCCGTTATCTGCCCAGCGTCCGCGGCATGGACATCGGCGGCGACTTCTACGACCTGGTCCGGGTGGACGACACCACCGCGGCCGCAGTCATCGGCGACGTCCAGGGCCACAACGCCACCGCCGCCGCACTCATGGGCCGGATCCGCCCCGCCATCCGCTCCCACGCCGCCACCGGAGCCACGCCGGCGCAGGCCCTCACCCAGGCCAACCGCCAACTGGTCGACCTGGGCACGGGCCGCTTCGTCAGCTGCCTGTACGCACATCTCGACCTCGCACGCCGCCGGGCCGTCCTGGCCACTGCCGGGCATCCCCCGCCGGTTCTGCGCCACCCGGACGGGCACGCCGAGGTCCTTGCCCTGCCGCCCGGGCTGCTGCTCGGCATCGACCCCGACGCGGACTATCCCTCCACCGAGATCCCGCTGACGCCCGGCACCGTCCTCGCCCTGTACACCGACGGGCTCGTCGAAACTCCCGGAGTCGACCTGGACGACGCCATGGCCGGCCTCGCCGCCCAACTCGCCCAGGCCCGGCCCCAGCCCATGGACCGACTCGCCACAGCCCTGATCGACCACGCGCGGCAAACCGCCCCCCGCACGGACGACATCGCCCTGCTGCTCATGGAGCTTTGCACCGCCGGGTAGGGCGCGAAGCCTGCGGTGAGCGGAACAGCAGCGCCTGCACAGTGCTCTCGGCCGCACCACCCCGTCCGAGTACGAAAACACTTGTCATCTCCAACGAAAGGTGACTTTAAGCTCCCCCGCCCATCCGGTAGAGCCGGTTCACTCCAGTGACAGATCACTGCCCACGCCCACCCTCAGCCCGCGGTCCAGGTCACCGCGCGCGCCGTCTGCTGGCGGAGTAAGGTCAAAAAGGGTCCAACGCCAGTGAAAACCTGCGCGGGTTCAGTAGACGCGCCGAACGCCGCGGCAGCCAAAACGACGCCAGCCCTGGTCGAGCGGCAAAGCCGCCCAGAATGCGGCGGCCCAATCAAGGGGTCCGAGATGCGGCCAGGCACCTGAACGCTCTCGACGTCTCTGGACACTCCCATCCGAATCGCGCCGGCCCATCGGGATTTGCCTCGCGCGCTTTTCCAATTCCGAGGTCAGCCATCATGCCAAGCGAAGACAGCGGCAGGCCTGCACAGGCCCGTTCCAACTCGGCCGACGAGCCGATCCCCTGGCAATCAGCGCTTACCACGCTGCTCGAACAGGAACCGCCTTTCATCCCTGAACGTGTTCAGGTGATGACCGTGCTCGTGCAGTACCCGCCTGGTCATCCAGGGGTCCCACCGCACCGGCACTCCGGGCCGGTGTTCGGCTACATGCTTGAGGGCGAGATGCTGTTCGAGTTGGAGGGCGAGCCGGAGCGTGTCATCCGGGCGGGTGAATCATTCTGGGAGCCCGGCGGCGATGTGATCCACTATCAGGACAGGAACAATCGAAACGACATCTGGAGCCGTTTCATCGTGGTGATGATGTGCGCGCCGGACGTGCCCATGCTGACGCTCGTCAGCGATGAGGAGCTCGGCAGCCGCCGGGACCGACGCGCACCGCGGCCGTCCTGAAAAACTCCGGGCCGGAGCAGGGCACTGTCCTGCACTCGAGCAGACCCTCTGCATGCTCGCATCCGCTCCGTCAACAGGACGGTGCAGGTACCGCTGCCTCAAAGCAGAGAGTCCAACCTGAGTTCCACAGTTGGCGGTGCCGACTAGGGCACGAATATGTAGGTTGACCTGCGGATATGCCTGTGGGCACGCCGAAGTGGCGTGTCACT
>NZ_JBEXID010000192.1:0-5164 GCF_040608395.1 Streptomyces sp. NPDC005181 | reverse complement strand
CAAGCACCGGGCCAAGCGCCACGACGTCGGCAAGACGGTCAAACGCGCCGAGTCAATCAAGGAACACCAAGCCCGCCGAGGATAAACGCCAAGCTGAGATTCCCCACCGGCTACTCGGGGATGGCCGCACCTGCTCAGTCGATCTCCCCGCACATTGCGTTCCGCCCCGCGCGCTGTCACCTTGGGCGCGCCATCTAGGGTGCGGACATGACCTCGCAGACCTACCTCTCTGAACTGTTCTCGCTGGACGGCCGGGTTGCCGTGGTGACGGGCGGCACCTCCGGCATCGGCCGGGCCATCACCGGGTCCCTCGCGCGAGCAGGTGCGAGCGTTGTGGTCGTGGCACGCAAGGAGGAGGAGCTGGCCGCCACGGTCGATGAGCTGTCGGCACACGGCTGCCGCGCGGCCTGGGTGAGCGCCGACCTGGGCTCCCGCGACGGGGTGCGCGAGGCGGCGGAGGCGGCGGCCGATGTGTTCGGGGAGCCCGACATCCTCGTGAACAGCGCCGGGGTCAACCTGCGTCCGCCGATGGGCGAGGTGAGCGAGGAGGTGTGGGACGCCACGATGGCGTTGAACCTGGATGCGCCCTATCTGCTGGGGCAGCGATTCGGGCCTGGCATGGCTGCACGGGGCTTCGGGCGGATCATCCACATCACCTCCCAGCAGGCGCATCGGGCGTTCGTCCAGAGCGGTGCCTACGGGGTCGCCAAGGGTGCGTTGGAGTCTCTGGCTCGCTCGCAGGCTGAGGCGTGGTCGCCGTATGGCGTCACCTGCAACACGCTGGTGCCGGGCTTTGTGATGACGCCGCTCAACGCTCGGTTGTCGTCCGACCCGGAGAAGGTGGCGGCGCTGGCTGCGCGCACGATGGTGGGGCGCAACGGTCTGGCCGACGACTTCGCTGGTGCAGCGGTGTTCCTGGCGAGCCGCGCTTCCGCGTACGTTACCGGGCAGGCGATCTTCGTCGACGGCGGGTTTTCCGTTCACTGACGAGCTCTTACATGGTTGACACTGGCGCGCCGAGGGCCGCGGGTTCGCCCTCGGGGTTTACTCTGCGGATCGCGGTACAGGCCGGCGGTCTGCTGATGTGAGCACCCACGGCCCGGCGACGGGGACGCGCCGTGAGCGCAACCTGATGCCACTACATGATGTGGGGCGCGCCCCCCTACGCCCCGTCCCGCGTCAGAGCCGATCCCGTCGAAGCCGAACGTACGTCCGCTCGCCGTGCGCATCCGTGATGTCGATGGTGACGCTCTCCCACTCCTCGGCGGGCTCCTCCGGGACCTCACCCATCCCGTATTCGGCCTCCGTCAGTAGCTGCTCGGTCACCTGTACGCCCGTAAGGCGTTCGGCCAGCGCGAAGACCGCAGCCTTGCGATCGACATCTGGGGCTTCGTCACCTGTGGGGTTGAGACCGGCCTCTCGCATCACGGCGGTCAGCTCATCGGGAGTACTGCCGGTCCTGCTCGCCGGCCACTCGAAGGTGGTCCGCAACTCCCCGTTCTCGTACCAGTGGAAGAAGTCCATGGGCTTCCCCCCGTTGCTCGAATGCGAGACAGCACGCGTCCCGGCGGAGAGAGCCTCCATAAGACGCGGCCGCGTCCCCAGATCACCACCAAATTCCAAAGCGAGGGTCCAGTCCCCTCCCTCGCCCCGCCCGGTGAACGCCCCCGCGATGAACGACTCGGGCCACTCCTCGGCCCCATACGCGTGTGCCTCGTGCTGCTCGATCAGTTCGTTGGACCCCTCACACACACCACGCGGCTCGGCCCCCACCACCCTGAGCAACTCCTCAGGCAAGATGCCCCGCACCAGCGTCAAGGTGTACCCGACCTCCAGCGCATAGGCGAACAGCGAGGACGAGGAACGTATCCAGCCGTAATCGGCTGCAGTAGCTGAGGTCATGAAACGCATCCTGCCAGCGACCACTGACAGTCGCGGTGGCGAGAGCCGGCCGGGGTGAACTGTCACAGCGGCCCGAAGTGCGCCTCGACCGGATTCGCCCCAGGAAGCATTCGTTCCGCCTCCCTGGTGTCAGGCCCCGGCGCTGCCGTCCGGGCATCGACTACGCCGACGGCGACACCTACTTCTGCTGCGCCTGGTGCGGCAGACAGGCCTTCACCCATACGCCAGCCATCCACCCCACACCCCCAGATCATCATTCCCGAAGCGATCCAACCACCGCGAAAATCGTTTCGTCAGGAGTTCTTGGGAGGACTACAGGGCCAGTAGGGCCTGTTCGACAACTTCGGTCAGTGCAGGGTGGATATACAGCACGTCCCGGGCGATCCGGTCCACCGTCAGGCCCAGTGTCATCGCCTGGATCAATGGCTGAATGAGCGTCGCAGCCTGTGGGCCGATGATGTGCGCGCCAAGGATCGTACGATCGAGAGGATTTGCCAGGACTTTCACGAAGCTGGTGGTGTCCTCCAACGCCCATCCGTATGCGGTATCGGCGTAGCCACGGACACTCACCAGGTATTCGATCTTGCGACGGCGTGCCTCCTGCTCGGTCAATCCGACACTCGCGATCTGCGGGTTTGTGAAGACCGCGTGCGGCGCAACCTTGTTGGGCAGTGCGCGCACGTCCTCCGGGTGGAGCACGTTGTGCTGCACGACCCGCGACTCGGCATTCGCCATGTGCTTGAGCTGGAAGTGATTCACAACGTCGCCGAGCGCCCAGACGTCCGGGACTGACGTGCGGTAGGCACTGTCGGCCACAATGTGGCCGTGCTCATCGAGTTCCAGCCCGCCTGCGGCCGCGTCCAGCCGGTCAGTATTGGGGCGGCGGCCGACGCACACCAGCAGCGTCGCCGCCCGGACGACATGGTCGCCATCCGGACAGGTTACGGCGACCGCAACGCCGTCAGCACGCCGTTCGACGGAGGTAACGGCAGCATCAACAAGTACGCGATGTCGCCGCGAGGCGAGTTCGGTGAACCGCGCCGACACCTGCTCGTCCTCCGCCATCAGCAGGCGCGACCCCCGCTGCACGATCGTGACATCCGTACCGAACGCGCCGAATACATGGCTGAACTCAGCCGCGATGAAACCTCCACCGATGACGGCCATGGATGCGGGCACGTCGTCGATCCGCATGATGGTGTCCGAGGTGTGGTAAGGCACGGTGTCGAGTCCAGGGATGTCCGGCACCACAGGTCGTGACCCGACCGCGATGACGAACGTGTCAGCAGTGATCTGCTCGGTTCCAACCTGCAGCATCTTCGGCGCAATAAATCGTCCCTCCTCGGTGTACACATCGACGCCCTTTTCCCTGCGATAGTTCACCGCGCTGTCGTGCAGCGGATCGATGCGGTGGAACACCCGGTCGCGGATGGCCTTCCAATCGACCTGCTCAACGGTCGCATTGACGCCGAGCCGCGCTGCCGCCCGCGCGCCCTCGACCGCGTCGGCGGTGACGACGAACATCTTGCTCGGAATGCAGCCTCGGTTGAGGCACGTGCCACCGAAGCGGTCCGGTTCCACGATGGCGACGCGCAGTTGAGCGAGTTCGTCGTTGAGCAGCATGTTGCCGCTGCCCGCCCCCAGAATCACAAGATCGTAATGCCGCACGTCCGTACACCTTCCGCCGACGAGATGTTTGGCCTTGCAGCGCATGGCCTTCCCGTGACGCCGCGAGTACGTTTCACCCAGCTTTTGACCTCGCGGCGCTTTTCGCACACATTTCCCTTCAGGGATTTATCACGGAAGCAAAAGTGTCGGTGGGCAATGCCGATGCGACACCAGCCGAACCCGAATCAGTGGCTGTCCACCACACTGACGCCCGCCGCGCTCCCCCGGTGTACGGCGGCCAGAACTTCACTGCTGGACGGCTGGATTGGTGACGTCTTCGCATTGGGCGAGGGCGAGCCGGTACCCCTGAGCGATCGGTCTCAACGCCTGCGGGGCGCACACAGCCCGGACACTCCAGTGACATCCACGCCGACCTCACAGCCCCGGCTGGCGCCGGCGAGCGAAGCGCAGGTCGCGACCGGCGGCGAATACGGTGGGCCCTCAAGCGTGCACTTGGCGGCGGTCTCGTCCGGGAAACCGCTCACGGCGGATCAGCGACAGGCAGCAGCCGGGTCAGTCACCCGTGGAGTTTGGCCGTCAGTCGCTCGAGGATGGACTTGACATCCTCGATCTCCCGATCGCTGAGGCCGACGGCGTCCCCCATTGCGGCGGGGATGACGCGAGCGCGCTCGCGGAGCTCAGCCCCCTGCGCGGTGAGAGTGATCTGCACCGAGCGCTCGTCGCTCGCCTGGCGCTCGCGGCGGATCAGCCCGTGAGCTTCCAGGCGCTTCAGCAGCGGCGTCAAGGTGCCGTAGTCGAGCTGCAGGCGCGCGCCCAGGGTCTTGATGGGGACGGCGCCGTGTTCCCACAGCACCAGCATCACCAGATACTGGGGATAGGTCAGGTTGAACTCTTCCAGCAGCGGGCGGTAGCGGTTGGTCACTGCACGCTGGGCTGCGTACAGGGCGAAGCACATCTGGTCGTCGAGGAGCAGGCTGGCCGTGGGCGCGTCAGCCTGCTCGACGTCCGTCTCGATCTTGCTCATCACGACTCCTTCTCCGCGCGACTCTTTCACGCAAGGGAAGGCTACCACAAAATTTGCATGCTCAACATTATATTGTGCACACTTAAAAAGTAGTGATGGGCTGCCGGCGCCGACACATCGCGCCCGCGCCGTTACATCCGATCCACCGGGGCGATCCGCCCACGGTCGGCGACCGCGCGACTCCTTCGTCACACTCTCAACCTGCAAGCTTTACTTGCGCAAGAGACAAGTGTGCAATAGGTTTGTGTCATGGCAAACGGGGCGGCACATTTCGCCCCGCCGGCCAAACCAAGACCAGCCGGGATTGCATGACTCAAACCTGGAACGAAGTCTGAACAAGCAGGCTGGGAGCTCATCGGCTCCTCGCCCCGGAACACCTCGGGCGCCTGGCGCCCGGACCGCTGAGCGGATGCTCGTACAGGGAACGGAGAACGTGATGGCCGGTGTACAGGGAGTGAACTGGAACGAGCGGCGGCAATACGCGAGCCGTCTCTTCGAATCCCAGCGTTACCGCGCGGCTACCCGGGTTCTCACGGACCTGGTTGCCGCGGCGCCCCGCAACCTGGACCTCCGGATGCTCCTCGCCCGCTCCTACTACTACACCGCGCA
>NZ_JBEXID010000191.1:0-3304 GCF_040608395.1 Streptomyces sp. NPDC005181 | reverse complement strand
CTTCTTACCGGGTTCGCTCGGTCAGAGGCCACTTCGTCGGCAAATGTTCGACGGTGGTTGCTCATGGGTGGAACGTTGACTATTCGGCACGGCAGGTTGTTTTTCACTAGTACTGCTTCGGCGTGGAACGTGAGGGATGGTCGGTCGTGTCGGGCACGTTGTTGGGTGTCTGAGGGTATGGCCGCAAGGTTGCCTTCAGTTGCCGGCCCCAGTGAACTCACCGATGACGGTGGGGTGATGGGTGGCTGGTCGTTGTTTGAGAACTGCACAGTGGACGCGAGCATCTGTGGCCAAGTTTTTAAGGGCGCACGGTGGATGCCTTGGCACCAGGAACCGATGAAGGACGTGGGAGGCCACGATAGGCCCCGGGGAGCTGTCAACCGAGCTTTGATCCGGGGGTGTCCGAATGGGGAAACCCGGCAGTCGTCATGGGCTGTCACCCGCTGCTGAACACATAGGCAGTGTGGAGGGAACGAGGGGAAGTGAAACATCTCAGTACCCTCAGGAAGAGAAAACAACCGTGATTCCGGGAGTAGTGGCGAGCGAAACTGGATGAGGCCAAACCGTATGCGTGTGATACCCGGCAGGGGTTGCGCATGCGGGGTTGTGGGATCTCTTTTTCATAGTCTGCCGACTGTGAGACGAGTCAGAAACCGTTGATGTAGGCGAAGGACATGCGAAAGGTCCGGCGTAGAGGGTAAGACCCCCGTAGCTGAAACATCAACGGCTCGTTTAAGAGACACCCAAGTAGCACGGGGCCCGAGAAATCCCGTGTGAATCTGGCGGGACCACCCGCTAAGCCTAAATATTCCCTGGTGACCGATAGCGGATAGTACCGTGAGGGAATGGTGAAAAGTACCGCGGGAGCGGAGTGAAATAGTACCTGAAACCGTGTGCCTACAAGCCGTGGGAGCGTCGCTGTTGTTCTTCGGAGCAACAGTCGTGACTGCGTGCCTTTTGAAGAATGAGCCTGCGAGTTTGCGGTGTGTTGCGAGGTTAACCCGTGTGGGGAAGCCGTAGCGAAAGCGAGTCCGAATAGGGCGTTTTAGTAGCGCGCTCAAGACCCGAAGCGGAGTGATCTAGCCATGGGCAGGTTGAAGCGGAGGTAAGACTTCGTGGAGGACCGAACCCACCAGGGTTGAAAACCTGGGGGATGACCTGTGGTTAGGGGTGAAAGGCCAATCAAACTCCGTGATAGCTGGTTCTCCCCGAAATGCATTTAGGTGCAGCGTCGTGTGTTTCTTGCCGGAGGTAGAGCACTGGATAGGCGATGGGCCCTACCGGGTTACTGACCTTAGCCAAACTCCGAATGCCGGTAAGTGAGAGCACGGCAGTGAGACTGTGGGGGATAAGCTCCATGGTCGAGAGGGAAACAGCCCAGAGCATCGACTAAGGCCCCTAAGCGTACGCTAAGTGGGAAAGGATGTGGAGTCGCAGAGACAACCAGGAGGTTGGCTTAGAAGCAGCCACCCTTGAAAGAGTGCGTAATAGCTCACTGGTCAAGTGATTCCGCGCCGACAATGTAGCGGGGCTCAAGCGTACCGCCGAAGTCGTGTCATTCGTACATGTATCCCCAACGGGAGTACGGATGGGTAGGGGAGCGTCGTGTGCCGGGTGAAGCAGCCGCGGAAGCGAGTTGTGGACGGTTCACGAGTGAGAATGCAGGCATGAGTAGCGATACACACGTGAGAAACGTGTGCGCCGATTGACTAAGGGTTCCTGGGTCAAGCTGATCTGCCCAGGGTAAGTCGGGACCTAAGGCGAGGCCGACAGGCGTAGTCGATGGACAACCGGTTGATATTCCGGTACCCGCTTTGAAACGCCCAATACTGAATCAGGCGATGCTAAGTCCGTGAAGCCGGCCCGATCTCTTCGGAGTTGAGGGTAGTGGTGGAGCCGACGAACCAGACTTGTACTAGGTAAGCGATGGGGTGACGCAGGAAGGTAGTCCAGCCCGGGCGGTGGTAGTCCCGGGGTAAGGGTGTAGGGCGTGTGATAGGCAAATCCGTCACACATGAGCCTGAGACCTGATGCCGAGCCGATTGTGGTGAAGTGGATGATCCTATGCTGTCGAGAAAAGCCTCTAGCGAGTTTCATGGCGGCCCGTACCCTAAACCGACTCAGGTGGTCAGGTAGAGAATACCGAGGCGTTCGGGTGAACTATGGTTAAGGAACTCGGCAAAATGCCCCCGTAACTTCGGGAGAAGGGGGGCCATCACTGGTGATCCGATTTACTCGGTGAGCTGGGGGTGGCCGCAGAGACCAGCGAGAAGCGACTGTTTACTAAAAACACAGGTCCGTGCGAAGCCGTAAGGCGATGTATACGGACTGACGCCTGCCCGGTGCTGGAACGTTAAGGGGACCGGTTAGCTGACTTTCGGGTCGGCGAAGCTGAGAACTTAAGCGCCAGTAAACGGCGGTGGTAACTATAACCATCCTAAGGTAGCGAAATTCCTTGTCGGGTAAGTTCCGACCTGCACGAATGGCGTAACGACTTCTCGACTGTCTCAACCATAGGCCCGGTGAAATTGCACTACGAGTAAAGATGCTCGTTTCGCGCAGCAGGACGGAAAGACCCCGGGACCTTTACTACAGTTTGATATTGGTGTTCGGTTCGGCTTGTGTAGGATAGGTGGGAGACTTTGAAGCGGCCACGCCAGTGGTTGTGGAGTCGCCGTTGAAATACCACTCTGGTCGTGCTGGATGTCTAACCTGGGTCCGTGATCCGGATCAGGGACAGTGTCTGATGGGTAGTTTAACTGGGGCGGTTGCCTCCTAAAGAGTAACGGAGGCGCCCAAAGGTTCCCTCAGCCTGGTTGGCAATCAGGTGTTGAGTGTAAGTGCACAAGGGAGCTTGACTGTGAGACCGACGGGTCGAGCAGGGACGAAAGTCGGGACTAGTGATCCGGCAGTGGCTTGTGGAAGCGCTGTCGCTCAACGGATAAAAGGTACCCCGGGGATAACAGGCTGATCTTCCCCAAGAGTCCATATCGACGGGATGGTTTGGCACCTCGATGTCGGCTCGTCGCATCCTGGGGCTGGAGTCGGTCCCAAGGGTTGGGCTGTTCGCCCATTAAAGCGGTACGCGAGCTGGGTTTAGAACGTCGTGAGACAGTTCGGTCCCTATCCGCTGCGCGCGTAGGAATATTGAGAAGGGCTGTCCCTAGTACGAGAGGACCGGGACGGACGAACCTCTGGTGTGCCAGTTGTCCTGCCAAGGGCATGGCTGGTTGGCTACGTTCGGAAAGGATAACCGCTGAAAGCATCTAAGCGGGAAGCCTGCTTCGAGATGAGTATTCCCACC
>NZ_JBEXID010000190.1:0-5251 GCF_040608395.1 Streptomyces sp. NPDC005181 | reverse complement strand
ACCTCACGCCCCACGAGACACGCCTGCGCTACCAACAAGACCAGACCCTCGCGGCGTAACACGGACGTGTCCAAGATCACGGGGAAGCTTCAACCGGCCCATGACCCGGATCATGTACACCTACTCCAGCGTCTTCCCCTTAGTTTCGGGCGACACGAGAGTAACGACGGCCGCCACCAGCATCAGAGCGATCGTGTAGCCGAGGAAGAGGTGCTCGCGGCCGCTGCTGGCCAGCCACGTTTGAAGGTACGGTGCGGTGCCTCCGCAGAGTGCCACGGCGATGGAGTATGACACGCCGATCCCTGAGGCTCTCACATGCGTGGGGAAGAGTTCCGCGAGGTAGGCCGGCAGAATCGACGTCCCAAGCGCGACCAGAATGCCCGCGATTGACATGGACAGCGTGAGCTGCCAGACCTTGTCCTGAATCAAGTGGTTCAGGGGGTAGGTCACTGCTGCCCCTCCGAGCGTGAACATCAGGAGGGACGGCCGTCGCCCTATGCGGTCCGACAGCGCTCCGGCGAGCGGCAGCGTCGCGACCAGGACTGTGAGGGCGATAACGGCAGACCACAGCACGGCGGAGGCCGGGAGGTGCTTCACCCCGATCGCGTAGGCCGGAGCGGCGGTCACCCAGGTGTAGAAGAAGACGGTGCCACCTGAGGCGAGCCCAATGACACGCAGTGCCGCGGCACGGTTCTTCCAGAGGCCCCGTACGAGGGAAGTACTGGACCTGTCCTGTTCCTCCGCGGCCTGTGCGTGTTCGTACGAGGGCGTCTCGCTCATCGTGCGACGCAGGAAGAGGGTGATGATGCCGAGCACCCCGCCGACGAGGAAGGGCACCCGCCAGCCCCAGCTGCCCATCTGCTGGTCGGTGAGCACGGTGGTCAGGGTGGCGCCGAGGAGGGTGGCAATGATGACGGCCGAGACACCTGAGACGTAGATGGTGCTGGACCACAGGCCTCGGCGGCGTGGGGGAGCCATCTCTGAGATGTAGGTGTGCGAGGCGGCGATCTCACCACCGTAGGCAAGGCCCTGAAGCAAGCGGGCGAGCAGGAGCAGCACCGATGCGCTCACGCCAACGCTTGAGTACGAAGGGGCAACACCGATCAGAAGGCTTCCGGCGGAGGCCAGGGCAACCGACAGCAACAGGGATGCCCGTCGGCCATGGCGGTCGGCGAACCAGCCGAAGAGGATGCCACCAATCGGTCGCATCCCGAACCCGACAGCGAAGACCACAAGTGTGGAGAGCAGCGCGGAGAACGAGTCCGTCGGTTTGAAGAACTCTGCAGCGAGGAACGGCGCGAAGACCGCGTAGACGTTCCAGTCGTACCACTCGAGCGCATTGCCCACACCTGTGCCAAAGATTGTGCGCAGCTTCTGTCTGCGACTGGGTGGCGGTCGCTCGTCGCCGTGAGCCGCGATTGCCTCATCGGTGCGGTCGGTCTGCATCGGCTCCTCCGGTGTGATTGCTCCGGCCGGCACACAACCTCTGACGTGGTGCCCGGGATGGCTGTGCTCTGTTTGGGGAATCACGGTGGACGAGGTCGCTCCTACTCGGGTCAGAACGCAGGATTGGGTCGTACCTAGTACTACAGCCGGTGATTTTACGGTGAGTGAGCGCGGGCGGTCCGGGTGCGGTAGTGGCTGGCGCGGGCTCGGGTCTGGTTGCGGGTGCGCCAGCGGTGCCAGTGCATGGCGAGCCAGGTCCGGGCGGTGCGGGCGAGGACGATCCGGTCGTACAGGCGGCGGATCTCGTTCAGGCTCCGGGGACGGATGACGTCGACTGGGCGGATATGTGACGGCCCCGGACGGTGGCGAGGCTCAGGGCGCCGGGGTTCGGCAGATCGGCCGCCGACTCGGCCGCGACCCGGCGACCATGTCGCGGGAGCTGCGACACAACGCGGCCAGTCGAGGCGGGAAGCTCGAGTACCGGGCTTCGGTAGCGCAGTGGAAGGCAGAGCTTACGACGCAACGCCCCAAGACTGCGAAGCTTGCCGTCAACGAACGGCTCCGCGAGTACGTCCAAGAGCGGCTCTCCGGCAAGGTCCGCCGACCCAACGGGACACCAGTACCGGGACCTGAGACCGCACCCGGGAAGGGCCGCAACAAGCCGCCCTTCATGAGTACCAACATGCCGCTTGACCAGGCCGGATGTTCTATCGGCACCCGCAGAGTCGTTGACCACCCCGGCGTACGGCCGTGTCCTGCTCGCCAGCGACGAGTTGACGGAGGCAGGCGGCGAGGCGAAGGTGACCCGCGGACACGACGGTGTGGTGGACGACCGCGTGATCATCGCTCCTTGAATTCTTCGCTTCGTCGAACCGGTCACGACGAGGAACGGGACCTCTGGTGGATCGCTTGTGCCGAGCAAGATGATCGAGAACCAGGGGTCCCGTCGCGGGAGGAATCCGTCATCACGCGGACGATCACGGTGTGTACGCGCCCGGGCTGTCGGTCATCTGGCAGGCGACGGCGAGCCAAGTGCGGCGGTCGAGGCGGAGGATCTTCACTGCGTCGCAGGCAGGAGGACTCGACTTCGAGCGGGTCGCTTGTACCCCAAGCCGAGGAACCGTCGGCTGACAGGTAACATCCGAGTCGCAAATACCGTGACCGGAGGAAAGGTTTCATGCTGACCCCGATGCCCGCTGCGCCGACGCGTGAACGTTCGGCCATGCTCGAGCGTTCTGTGACCGCGCCGGTCAACGGTGACGGGAGCAGCGCCAGCGGGCACCGTCGCACGGCAGCGGGGACTGTCTTCTCGCCGCAGGCTTTGGCCCGCACGTCCACGGCCGCGGTGTCGGGCATTCGCGTGGGGGTGCCGGAAGCCCCGCTGAGACCGGCATCCGCAGGCGCGCGATGATCGGCCGGGACGAGGAGTTGCGGACTCTGCGCGGGCTGCTGACGGACGCGGCGGCGGGGCACGGCGGCGCGCTGCTGGTCCACGGCACCGCTGGCGTCGGCAAGTCGGCCCTGCTGCGCAAGCTCGGCGCCGACGCCGCCGAAAGCGGTTTCCGAGTGCTGCGGACCTCCGGGGTGGAGACCGAGCAGTGGCTGCCGTTCGCCGCACTGCAGCTGCTGCTGCAACCGGTCGCCCGTGACATCCAGAACCTGCCCGCCGCACACCGGTCGGCGCTGAACGACGCGTTCGACGCCACGGAGACCGCGCCCCAGATATACCGGGTCGCACTGGCCGCGCTCGAACTCCTCGCCGACGCGGCCGACCGGCAGCCGCTCCTGCTGCTCGTCGACGACCTTCAGTGGGCCGATTCGTCCAGCCGGGACGTGCTCAAATTCGTCGCCCGGCGCACCGGCGACCTCGCCATAGCACAAATCGCCGCCACCCGTACCCAGGCCGCCGACGCGTACATATTTCCGGACCTCCGTCTGGAACCGCTCGGCCGGACGGCCGCCGCCGAGCTGCTCGACACCGGCGCGCCCGAGCTGCCGGAGCCGGTACGGGCGCTCATCCTGGAGCGCGCCGCGGGTAACGCGCTGGCCCTGGTCGAGCTGCCCAAGGCGGCGCAGGGCATGTCCGCGCAGATGGAAGACCTGCCGCTGACCCAGCGGCTGGAGGACGCCTTCGCCGCACGCACCGACTCGGTGAGCCAGCAGTGTAGCGCGTTCCTGCTGGCCCTGGCCGCCGAGCCGGCCGCCCCGCTGAACCGGCTGCTGCAGGTATCGGGTCGCCTCTGCGGTTCGGAGGTCTCCGTGGACACGCTGGAGGAGGCGGTCGACGCGGGCCTGGTCACCCTGGTCGGCCGTACCCCCGAGTTCGGGCATCCGCTGATGCGCTCGGCCATCTACACCCGCGCCGCGCTGGCCGATCGGCTGGCCACCCACCGCGCCCTCGCGGCGGTGATGGACGACATTCCCGAGTGCCAGCTCGTCCACCAGGCCGCGGCCGCGATCGGCCCGGACGAGGAACTGGCCGACCGGCTGGAACGTTTTGCCGACGCCTCGCACGCCCGGGGCAAGGTGGCGGCGGCCGTCTCCGCCCTGCGCCAGGCGGCCGACCTCGTCCTCGACCCGCAGCGCCGGACCGGCATCCTGGTCCGGGCAGCCGAGCTGGCCAGCGAGGTCAACGACCGTATCAACACGCAGATGCTGCTGGACCGCGCCGACATGAGCGCGCTCGGCCCGGTGGAGCGGGCCCGCCTCATGATCGTGTCCGACAAGTCCGCTTTCGAACCGGACAAGCCGCACCGGCGCATCCAGGACATGGTCACCGCGGCGGCCGAAGCGTTCGACGCGGGAGCCGGCGACGTCGCCGAGGACCTGTTGTGGCGTGCCGGGATACGCTGCTTCTTCCAGGACGGCGACGCGCAGGTGCGCGCTCAGACCGCGGCGGAACTGGACCGGTGGAACCCCGATCCGGACGCCCCCCACGTGCTTGCGGTGCGGGGGTATGCCCAGCCGTACCGGTACGGGGCCGACGTGATCGCGCGGCTCGACAGTCTCGAGCTGGACCGCGAGGACGCTCGGATCCTGCACTTCTTCGGCACCAGCGCCATGTCTATCGGCGACTTCGACCGCGCCAGCCGCTACCTGGCGCTGGCGGCCACGGCGTGGCGGTCGCAGGGCAGGCTTGGGCTGCTGGCCCGCTCTCTGTCCGGCAATTATCCGCGGGTGTTCCTCGGTCAGCTCAACCAGGCTCGCGAGGAGTCCGCCGAGGGGCTCGCCCTGGCCGAGGAGACCGGAGAGTGGATGCAATGGCTGGGGCTGAAGGCGACGGCCGGCCTGGTGGCAGCGCTGCGCGGTGAGATCGAAGAAGCGGAGCGGTCGGTTCGCGAGCTGCGCACGCACAGCCTGTTCGCCGGTATGCGGTACGTCACGGTAATAGCGCAACAGGTCGACGGCCTGCTTGCTCTCTTCGACGGCCGCGCAACGGAGGCCTACGACATTCTCGCGTGTGCGTTCGATCCGACTGACCTGCATTACCACTCGATGCGTCGGTGGCTGCTGGCGCTGGACCTGGCGGACGCCGCGGTGGCCGCCGGCACCGCGGAGCAGGCCCGGGAACTGCTGGCCGACCTGCCCGAGCTGGCCGACCGACTGCCCTCGGAAGCGATGGTGGTCGCGCACGCCTACACCGACGCGGTACTGGCTGCGGACGACACAGCCGAGGAGCGCTACGCCGCGGCGCTCACCACGCTCCCGGCCGGCTGGACGCTGGCGCGTGCCCGGCTGCACCTGCACCACGGCCGCTGGCTGCGCCGGCACCGCCGCAACGTGGACGCCCGCACCCCGCTGCGAC
>NZ_JBEXID010000189.1:0-5285 GCF_040608395.1 Streptomyces sp. NPDC005181 | reverse complement strand
GCCGGCAGCCCTCTCATAGCCACACCTGATGTCCCTGGGTGTCCCCACCCTACGAATGGGAGGACCAACCCGATCAAGAACGTAGAGCCCTCTGACCGTTCCACCTGATGTTCTCGGCCTGCGGGTCCACTTCCAACCACGGCCACCGCACGGACACGTAGTAACGGGTGACCCCGGTGACGGCGGTCTCAGTGAACGGGCACTCCAGCAACAGCACGTCACCGGGCCGGTAGTCGTGACTCGTGACTCCTCCCCGCCATAAATGACGGGGCTTCTCGCTAAGGACTCCTAACAGAACGAGCTTGCGGAATGACTGACCGTCAAGAGTTGTTCTTCTCGCGTTGGCACGGTCGATGTTGGGGGTGTGCGGCGACTACTGGTGTGGGCAAGCGCAAGCCGTGGGAGATCGAGGACGGTCTGTGGGAGCGGATGGAGCCGCTGCTCCCGGTGGTGGAGCGGCGTTACCGCTACCCCGGACGCAAGCGGCTTGACCAGCGCAAAGTCACGTGTGGGATCTTGTTCGTGCTGTACACGGGGATCCGGTGGGAGTTCTTACCGCAGGAGCTCGGCTTCGGTTCCGGGATGACCTGCTGGCGGCGACTGCGGGACTGGAACGAGGCCGGCGTGTGGCAGCAGCTGCACGAACTCCTGCTCGCCGAACTGCGCGCCAGCGACGTGCTTGACCTGTCCCGCGCCTCTGTTGACGGCTCCCACCTGCGGGCATTGAAGGGCGGGGATGCCACCGGGCGCTCACCGGTGGACCGTGGCAAGACGGGCAGCAAGCACCACGTCATCGTCGACGCCCACGGCATCCCGCTGGCCGCCACCGTGACCGGCGGCAACCGCAACGACGTCACCCAGCTCCTGCCCCTGATCCACGCCGTGCCGCCGATCCGCGGCAAGCGCGGACGGCCGCGTCGGCGCCCCGGTGTGCTCTACGCCGACCGGGGCTACGACCACGACGTCTACCGCCACCAGGTCCGCGAGCTGGGCATCCGCCCGCTCATCGCCCGCCGCGGCACCGAGCACGGCAGCGGCCTGGGCAAGAACCGCTGGGTCGTGGAAGCAGCCTTCGCCCTCCTGCACTGGTTCCGCCGACTGCGCATCCGTTGGGAGATCCGCGCCGACATCCACCAAGCCTTCCTCACCCTCGGCTGCGCGATCATCTGCTGGCGACGCCTGAAAGCCTCTTTTTGATCTGAGTCCTAAGCCGGTTTGGCCTCGCGACGGGCCAGCCCGGCCCGTAGAACGTTGATGGCTCCCACCGTGTCAGCGTGCGCCAGGTGGCCGCAGCCTACGCAGTGGAACTTCTCCTGGGTGGGCCGGTTCTCCTTCGCGGTGAGCCCGCATGCGGGGCACCGCCTGGAGGTGTTGCGGGGGTCCACAGCGATCACTTCCCGGCCGGCACTCTCAGCCTTGCTCGTCAGGATCGTCAGGAACACCCCCCAACCGGCGTCAGCTATCGAGCGGTTCAGCCCGGCCTTGGCTGCGGCCCCGTTGGACAGGAACACGCCGGCCTGGTCGGGGTCCGGCTTCGGCGCGGGAGTCTTGCTCATGTTGCGGATCTTGAGGTCTTCGTGCGCGATGAAGTCGTGCTCACGGACCAGGCCGAGCGCGGTCTTGTGCGCGTGGTCGAGCCGTTGGCGACGCACCTTGCCGTGCAGGCTGGCGACCTTCTCCACCGCGCGCTGGTGGTTGCGCGTGCGCTTGTCCCGGCGGACACGCGGGAACCGGCACAGCGCCTGCTGGGCGGCTTCGAGCTTGTCAGCAGCGCACCGGCCGTGGCGGGGATTCTGGACGAAGCCGCCGCCCGAGTCGGCGAGGAAGTTGGCTATGCCCAAGTCGATACCGACGACGCTGCCGGTCGCGGGAAGCGGCTCGGGCCGGTCCTGCTCGGCGGTGAGTACGACGAACCACTTCCGGCCTTCACGCTTCACTGAGATCGTCTTGACCTTGCCGATCACGGCTCGGTGCTGGTTGACCTTGACGTGCCCGACGCCCTGGAGCCGGACGCGGGTAACCGGATCGTGCGGAGTGGAATCCCAACGGCAGCCGTCCCCGTCCTTCGGAAACTCAACCGTGTCGAACCAGTTGGCGCCCCGGAACCTCGGGTGGCCGGGGGTGTCACCGGACTTGATCCGCCGGAAGAACGCCTGGAATGCCTTGTCGAGACGCCGCAGGGTGGCCTGCTGACTGGAGAACGACCAGCGGCCCTGACGATCGGGGTCGAAGGCACGGATGTCCTTGAGCTGAGCGGACTGCATCCCGTACTTGATCGAGGTCTTCGAGACGTGCCGGTAGGCGTCACGGCGCTCCTGCAAGGCTCCGCTGTAGAGCGAGCAGTGATCCCGCAGCATCTCGCCGAGGGCTTGGGCCTGGCCCACGGTGGGCCTCATGAGGAACTTGTACGCACGGATCATCAGCCCACCCCCTTTTTCGGTCGGGTTCGGAGATCACCTTACCATGTGTCAGACTTGGTGGATGTCACCGCGCTGGGAGCCGGATCCCGATATCCGTCGAGGAAACCATGTCATCTACAACCTGCACGTTCACTTGGTGTTTATCACCAAGTATCGCCGTGGCGTCTTCGATGACGAGATGCTGACGCGCTGCGAAGCGATCATGCGGGACGTGTGCCAATCCTTCGAGGCCGAGCTTCGCGAGTTCAACGGGGAGGGCGACCACGTCCACCTGCTCGTGCACTACCCGCCGAAGGTTGCCCTTTCCAAGCTGGTGAACAGTCTCAAAGGCGTCAGCTCCCGGTATCTGCGCGCCGAGTACACCGGCCGGATCAACCGGATCGGCACGGGGTCCGTCCTCTGGTCGCCCTCGTACTTCGCGGGCTCCTGCGGTGGCGCACCGTTGAGCATCGTCAAGGAGTACATCAAGAACCAGAAGCGCCCGGTCTAGCGCTTCGCGCCAGTCCTCGCAGGGAACTCCGCCGCTTCGCGGCTTCGGGCCCAGGATCGCATCCCCGCCCGGCCTGAAGGCCGGGATTCCCTGCGAAGATCAGGGGATGGACGCATTCTGCATGCCGTCACTGACATGCGACCGAATGAGTATCCGGCGTTCCGGAGACGCGGCCCGCAGCGCGTCCCCTTCCACGAGAGCCAACTCGTCTGAGAACAGCGCCCGGCGTCATTCTCAAACCGGACGGGACAGCAGGTCGCGCCTGTACCTCGTTCGCGTAGAAACGCCGACGCCTGGAAGGCCAAGCGGCCGCGGCGGGAACAGCCGGTCCGGGAGCACAGTTGCATCGACCCAGGGACCGGCGCCGCACGGGCGGGGAACACGGAGACCACAAGGTCGTCCGCCCCACCAGGATCCGGGCCCCAGTATCGCGGTACGCCCGCCGCGCACTCGGACCAAGACGTATTTCTGCAGGAGGACTGTTTCATGACTGACCGGCCCTTGACGCTCATGGCAGTACACGCCCACCCCGACGACGAGGCCACCGGAACCGGAGGGGTCCTCGCGCGGTACGCGGCGGAAGGCATCCGCACAGTTCTCGTGACGTGTACCGACGGCGGTTGCGGTGACGGACCGGAGGGTGTCAAGCCGGGCGATCCCGGGCACGATCCGGCGGCGGTCGCCTTGATGCGCCGTCAAGAACTCGAGGCGAGCTGCGACGTCCTGAAGGTCAGCGATCTGGAGATGCTGGACTATGCCGACTCCGGGATGACGGGCTGGCCGAGCAACGACGCCCCCGGATCCTTCTGGCAGACCCCCGTGCAGGAAGGCGCGGCCCGACTCGCGGAACTCATGCGGCACTACCGACCCGATGTGGTCGTCACCTACGACGAGAACGGCTTCTACGGCCACCCCGACCACATCCAGGCCCACCGCATCACGATGGCGGCGCTGGAGATGACCGCGCTGACACCGAAGGTGTACTGGACCACGATGCCCCGCTCGATGATGCAGCGGTTCGGCGAGATCATGCGCGAGTTTCATGAGGACATGCCGGAGCCGGATCCTGCCGAGGCCGCCGCGATGGCCGAGATCGGCCTCCCCGACGATGAGATCACCACATGGGTGGACACCACCGCGTTCAGCTGCCAAAAGTTCGACGCGCTGGCCGCGCATGCCAGTCAGGGCGAGAACATCTTCTTCCTCAAGATGGGCAAGGAGAGGTTCGGCGAGTTGATGGGCATGGAGACCTTCGTACGTGTACAGGACGCCACCGGCGCGGTCATACCCGAGAACGATCTCTTCGCCGGAATGCGCTGATCCGCCCGGCCGGCCGGGAAAGCGCATCGACCGCACGGCGCGATCGAGCGGGTCACACACCCGGAGGCTTGTCCACGCGAGTTCCGCTCCGGCAGTCCGCGTCCAGGCCCTCGCCGACGGCGTCGACGCGTGCCCGCACTTCCGACCCGCCACCGCGCTCGTCCCCAAACCACCTGGCAACCGCACAGGGGGGAGACCTGCGGGCTGCTGACTCGGAAGTTGCGGGACAGCCCAGGTCACGAGCCCGGCGGTCTGCTCCGATCAAGACAGACCGCCGAGGAAGCGACACGAGGCTGAGGCTCCGATGTCCGACACGCCGTGAGGCAACGGAAGGAGAAGCAGGTCACGAGAGCGGTCTCCGACACCTACCGCGAGACCCTGCAACAATGAAGCCAGTCGCCCTGTCATCCAATCGAGGCGTTTGACACCGAACCTGGGCGTCCACGCCCTTGCGCCGCCCCGACCGGCCGGTACCGCCGCGATCGGGGCGGTCGTGCATCTACCGGCTACCGCCATCGAGGAGGGCCGGGACCTGTCCTCGATGAGCGGCATCCTGACCGACACCGCCTACCGTCTGCTGCTGGCCTGACGGCGGGGGTGGTCGGCGGCTAGCTCAGATGCCGGGTGAAGAACTGGGCCGCGGCGTCCCCCGCGAACTGCGGGACGCCGGTGTGCCCGCCCAGATTGGCGTGCAGCGTCTTCTCCTTGGAGCCGAAGGCGTCGAACAGGTCCAGGGCCTGCTGCCGGTCGTTCCCTTCGTCGTCCCACTGCAGCAGGACGTGCAGTGGAATGGTGGCCTGTCGGGCCTCCTCGAACAGGGCGCGAGGCACGAAACTCCCGGCGAACAGAACGGCGGCCGAGATGCGCGGCTCGACCACCGCAAGCCGGGTCCCGATGGCGATCACTCCCCCCGAGTACCCGACCGGGCCGCCGATCTCGGGCAGCGAAAGGAGGGCGTCCAGCCCGGCTTCCACAGTTCGGCGGGGTTTCGGTGGGTCAGGTCGGGGATCGATGCTGGTCAGCGCGTTGCGGCTAGCGGCACGGGCTGAAAATGC
>NZ_JBEXID010000188.1:0-5356 GCF_040608395.1 Streptomyces sp. NPDC005181 | reverse complement strand
CGCGAAGTTCGCCGACGGAAGCGGGCTGAACCGGCAGGACAAGGTCACCGCAGTGTGCCACGGCCCGCGGCTCTGTCTAGGTGCGGTGTTGCGCGGTCAGGCAGACTTCCTGCTGTCTCGCGGATGCACGGCAATGTTCATGGCTCCGGAGCGCAGAACCGCCAGCCTCTCGGCCAGCACCTCCTCCAGCTCCTCGCGTGTGCGCCGCTCCATGAGCATGTCCCAGTGCGTACGCGCAGGCTTGCCCTTCTTCTCCTCGGGGCCATCCCCGTCCACCAGGAGTGCCATGGCGCCGCACGCCTTGCACTCCCACTCCGGCGGAATTTCCGCCTCTACCGAGAACGGCATCTCAAATCGATGTCCGTTCTGGCATGCGTACTCCACCGCCTGGCGCGGGGCCAGATCGATGCCGCGGTCCGTCTCGTAGCTGGTAACCACGAGTCGCGTGCCGCGGAGAGCTCGCTCACTCATGAATCGTGCCTCCCGGGCTTGTCGCCCACAGGACAGGTGTCGCTGTCGTCGTCATCCGGTCAACGTCCGGTCGGCGGTAAAGATTCCCGTTGCCGGTCATGCGTCGCCCGTCGTGCCGCTGCTTTTTCAGGGTTGGGGTACCCACCAATGCCCGGTTTGTCACATCTGGCAGAAGTTGTCACCCAACAGTTTGGCTTCTTCCACTCGCAGTAACGGTCCTCCGGACAGGCCAAAGGCGTACACTACCGGCCTTTCACTTCAACGTCTAAATCCGTTCCGGAACGGGATTCCCCGCCGCCGCAACGGCCTGCCGTACGGGCACCCTCGCGAGCAGCACCGAACCGATCGCGAAGAAGATCACCAACGAGATGATTGCATCCCGATAGCTGCCGGTGAGCTGATATGCGAGACCGAACACCAGTGGCCCCAGCCAGCTCAGCCCGCGATCGCTCATCTCGTACGCGGAGAAGTACTCGGCCTCCTTGCCGCGCGGCACCAGATGGGAGAACAGCGAGCGCGACAGCGCCTGGCTGCCGCCGAGCACGAGGCCGATCGCCGAGGCCAGTACGAAGAAGAACACCGGGGCGTCCGAGGGCAGGAAGTAGCCGGCGACGAGAATCAGGGTCCAGACGACGAGCGAGGCCAGGATCGTGCGCTTCGCGCCGTACGCCCGCGCCAGGCGGCCCATCCCCAGCGCCCCAGCCACCGCGAGCACCTGCACCAGCAGCACGGCGGTGATCAGCGTCGTCTGGTCGAGGCCGAGCTCCTCGGAGCCGTACACCGAAGCCTGCGAGATCACGGTCTGGATGCCGTCGTTGAAGACGAGGTAGGCCAGCAGGAAGGAGAGCGTGAGCGGGTGCCGCCGCATGTCGCGCAGAGTGGCGCGCAGCTGCCGCCAGCCGGAGCCGACCGCACCCTCGCCGCCGGGTGCCACCCGCCGGTCGCGCAGCCGTCGCAGCGGTACGAGGGTGAAGGCTCCCCACCAGACACCCGCCGAGGCGAGACAGATCCGCACCGCGTCGGACTCGGAGAGGCCGAACGAGTCGTGGCCCGTGTAGAGGACCAGATTGAGGACGAGGACGAGCGCGCCCGACGTATAGCCGAAGGCCCAGCCGCGCGAGGAGACCGCGTCGCGCTCGTCGGGCCTGGCGATCTGCGGCAGGTATGCGTTGTAGAGCACCATCGACACCGAGATCGACGCGTTCGCCACGATCAGCAGGAACGCACCCAGCAGATAGCGGTGGCCGTCCAGGAAGAACATCCCGGTCGTCGCGGCCGCGCCCACGTATGCGGCGGTCGCGAGCAGCGGCTTCTTGCGGCCCGTACGGTCGGCGGCGGCGCCCACGATCGGCATCACCACCACCGCGACGACGACGGACACCGAGACCGCGTAGGCGAAGAGTGAACCCGCGCGTACCGGGACGCCGAGCGGGTGCACGAAACCGTCGGCGTCCGCGGCGGCCTTGGCTATCGACGTCAGATAGGGGCCGAGGAACACCGTGAGGACGCTGGTCGAGTAGACCGAACACGCGAAGTCGTAGAAGTACCAGCCGCGTTGTTCGCGTCTGCGGCCCTCGGCGTCGGCACCCTCGGCGGCGCGTTCCGGCGTCGGCTCAGCGGTGTCTGCGGTCTCGGCGCTCAACCCGCACCCCCTCGTGTCTCCCCGTGGGACGCCGCCGGGCCGGCGTCAGGCCCAGGCCCCACGCTCGCTCAGCACCGTACGCAGCGTCTCGATGTGATCGGTCATGATGCCATCCACACCGAGATCGAGGAGCCCTGCCATCCGCTCCGGTTCATTCACCGTCCAGACATGGACCTGGAGTCCGCGCGCATGGGCCTCCCGGACGAAGCGCCGGTCGACCACCCTGATCCCGTTCCGGCTCTCCGGGACCTGCGCACACACCGCTCCGGCGCGCAGTGCGGCCGGTATGCCGTACGACCGCAGGCGCAGGCCGAGGACGCCGCGGACACCGTACGAGGTGGCGAGCCGGGGACCCGCGAGGCGATGCGCCCTGGCGACCCGGGTCTCCGAGAACGAGCCGACGCACACCCGGTCCCAGGCATCCGTCCGGCGGATCAGATCGATCAGCGGGTCCAGGGCCGGCTCGGCCTTGATGTCCACATTCCAGCGGGCGTCGGGGAATTCCTCCAGCAACTCCTCGAACAGCGGCAGCGGTTCGAGGCCCGCCACCCGGGCCTGCCGCACCTCGCTCCACGGCAGGTCGGCTATCCGGCCCCGGGCGTCCGTCAGCCGGTCCAGGGTGGCGTCGTGGAAGGCGACCAGATGGCCGTCCGACGTGGTGTGTACATCGGTCTCGAAGTACCGGTAGCCGGCATCGGCGGCCCGGCGGAATGCGGCCGTCGTGTTCTCGATCCCGTCCGCCGCTCCGCCGCGGTGGGCGAACGGGATCGTCGCGGGATGGTCCAGATACGGGTGGCGTAGGGAGGTCACTGTGGAATTATGGCCTCCTCCGGTGACGGTGCGGTGACGGCGGTGGTACCGGACTCCGGCGCGGGAGCGACGGACCTGCCGGCGGGATCCGCCCCGGGGACCGCGAAGACCCGCAGGAAGAGCTGGGCGAGCGGGCCGATGCTCAGCGCGTAGAGGACCGTGCCCACGCCCAGGGAGCCGCCGAGCACGAAGCCGGTCGCCACCACTGCCACCTCGATCGCCGTGCGGACCAGCCGGATGGAGCGGCCGGTGCGCCGGTGCAGTCCGGTCATCAGTCCGTCGCGCGGTCCGGGGCCGAACCGCGCCGCGATGTACAGCCCCGTCGCGACACCGTTGAGCACGATCCCCGCGACCATCACCGCGATCCGTGCGGCGAAGCCGTGCACCCCGGGGACAAGGGCGAGCGTGCCGTCCATGGCGAGACCGATGGCGAAGACGTTGGAGACCGTCCCGAGGCCGGGGCGCTGCCTCATCGGGATCCACAGCAGCAGGACCGCCGCGCCGACGATGATCGCGACGACGCCGATGGAGAGCCCGGTGCGCTCGGCGAGCCCCTGGTGCAGCACCCCCCAGGGTTCGAGGCCGAGCCCGGCGCGGACGAGAAGCGCCGAGCTCACTCCGTACAGGGCCAGACCGACGTACAGCTGAACCAGCCGCCGTGTGAGGTGCGCCCCGCGCGGGACGGCGGTGTTGGACAAGATGTGCTCCCTGGTGTGGTGGCAGTGGACCGATGCATGACACTCTGAGGCGGGGTATTGGCTACCAACTATGGCCAATCCGAGGAAGGTGGACTGATTTTCATGGCGCAGTGGACTTCGGCCGTCGGTGCCGCGCAGCTCGCTCGGCAGCTCCAGGCCCAGCAGCAGAAGCCCATGGGCCCCGGCGCCCGCAGGCCGCCCGCCTACCGCGCGCTCGCCGACGGCATCCGGCTGCTCGTCCTCGAGGGGCGGGTGCCGGTCGCCGCCCGCCTCCCCGCCGAGCGTGAACTGGCGCTCGCCCTGTCCGTCAGCCGCACCACTGTCGCCGCCGCCTACGAGGCGCTGCGGGCCGAGGGGTTCCTGGAGTCCCGGCGCGGCGCCGGGAGCTGGACCGCGGTGCCGGCCGGCAATCCACTGCCCGCCCGCGGCCTCGAACCGCTGCCCCCGGAGTCGCTGGGTTCGATGATCGACCTGGGCTGCGCCTCGCTGCCCGCGCCCGAACCCTGGCTGACCCGTGCCGTCCAGGGGGCCCTGGAAGAGCTGCCGCCGTATGCGCACACCCACGGCGACTACCCGGCGGGGCTGCCCGCGCTGCGACAGATGATCGCCGACCGCTATACCGAGCGCGGCATCCCGACCATGCCGGAACAGATCATGGTCACCACCGGCGCGATGGGCGCGATCGACGCCATCTGTCATCTCTTCGCGGGGCGCGGCGAGCGGATCGCGGTGGAGTCGCCGTCGTACGCCAACATCCTGCAGCTGATGCGGGAGGCCGGCGCCCGGCTGGTGCCGGTGGCGATGGAGGAGGGGATCGGCGGCTGGGACATGAACCGCTGGCGTCACGTGCTGCGGGACGCGGCACCCCGGCTCGCGTACGTCGTGGCGGACTTCCACAACCCCACCGGCGCGCTCGCGGACGAGAACCAGCGCCGGGCCCTGGTGGACGCGGCCCGCTCCGCCGGGACCGTCCTGGTCGTCGACGAGACCATGAACGAGCTCCACCTCGATGACGATGTCGAGATGCCACGCCGGGTCTGCGCCTTCGACCCGGCGGGCAGCACCGTCCTCACCGTCGGCTCGGCCAGCAAGGCCTTCTGGGCCGGCATGCGGATCGGCTGGGTGCGGGCCGCTCCGGACGTGATCCGCAGTCTGGTGTCCGCCCGGGCCTACGCCGACATGGGCACTCCCGTCCTGGAGCAGCTCGCGATCAACTGGCTGATGCGTACCGGCGGCTGGGAGGAAGCGGTGGAGATCCGCCGTGGCCAGGCACGGTCGAACCGGGACGCGCTGGTCGCGGCGGTGCGCCGGGAACTGCCGGAGTGGGAGTTCGAGGTGCCGCGCGGCGGGCTGACGCTCTGGGTGCGCACGGGCGGACTCTCGGGGTCGCGGCTCGCCGTGGCGGGCGAGCGCGTGGGGGTGCGGGTGCCGTCGGGCCCGCGGTTCGGTGTCGACGGCGCCTTCGAGGGCTACGTACGGCTGCCGTTCACGGTCGGCGGACCGGTGGCGGACGAGGCGGCGGTGCGGCTCGCGGCCGCGGCGCAGCTGGTTGGGTCGGGGGCGAGTGCGGGGGCGGAGGCACCGCGGACGTTCGTCGCCTGATCGCTCACGCGGCCGAATCGTGGGCACGGCCTGCTTCCCCGCGCTGAAGCGTGTGGACCGCACCAGGTGATCGATGAGGTCGTCATGTGACGGACGGCGTTCGAGCACTCGTTGATATTGCGGGGAATGGAGG
>NZ_JBEXID010000187.1:0-5451 GCF_040608395.1 Streptomyces sp. NPDC005181 | reverse complement strand
TCATCGAGGTCGAGTACAACCGCACCAGGCTCCGCAAGCACCCCGAGTTCGGGTACCTCACCCCACTCGAAACCCGAGCCAGGCTGCAGCACGACTTCACCCCCGCAGCGTAAGCACTAGCTGTCCAAGATCAGGGGGGAACTTCAGTCGCCCTGGTCACGGGGGCCAACCGTGGCATCGGCCGGCGTTCGCCCGTGCGCTGCTCGAGCACGGCGCGGCCAAGATCTACGCAGGCGTCCGTGATCCGGCCACGGCCGCCGATCAGGACGTCACCCCGCTGCGTCTGGATGTGACCAAGCCCGAGGAGATCGCCGAGGCCGCCGCGGTCGCGGGTGACGTCACCATCGTGATCAACAACGCGGGCATCGCAAGCACAGGCACCGGACTCCTGGAGGGCGCCTTCGACGGTGCGCGCCGGGCGATGGAGGTCAACTACTTCGGCACCTGGGCCGTCTCCCGGGCGTTCGCCCCGATCCTCGCCCGCAACGGCGGCGGCGCACTGGTGAACATGCTGTCGCTGGCGTCCTGGGTCGGGCAGCCTCTGTTCCCCGGCTATGCCGCCGCCAAGGCAGCACAGTGGTCCCTGACGGACGCATTGCGGCAGGGCCTGCGCGAGCAGGGCACCTTGGTGATCGGGGTCCACGCCGGTTTCGTGGACACCGACCTCGGCGCCTGGACGGACGCGCCGAAGATCAGCGCGGCCGACGTGGCCGAGCAGACCCTTAAGGCCCTGGCCAACGACCAAGTCGAAGTCCACGCCGACGAGAAGACCAGGCGGGTCAAGGCCGCCCTGTCGCAGCCTCTCAACCCCCAACCCCGCGCGTGAAGCGCCGCCCTTACGGCACCGGACGGCGCGCACGCGCACGGCCGGGCTCCCGGTGGGCCTCGCCCCGGGGGACAGAAGAAGAAATGACCGATGGACAGTTCTGCACACACGACGCTCACCGCCGCCCCGACGGCATTCCAGATGGCCGGCGCGGCGATCGCCCCGCTGGATTGCGCGGGGGACGGTGGTCGGGTGGACGCAGGCCGCACAGCAGCTGGTCGGTTATGCGGCCGCGTACGTGGCGGGCCGCTCCGCCGCCTTCCTGCTGGCGGCTGCCGGGGACCGGGCGAAAGCATCAGCGTTCTCGGAGCAGGGCAGTGCCCTCTCCCGCTGGTCCGGCTTCACCACGCTCCGCCACTGCGACGGCCGCGGCATCGACGTACGCCTGTGGATGCAGGCGCGGCGGCCGCGCAGTCGCTCCCGGCCGTGCCACACCTGCCGAGCCGCCTGCCCGTCGGTGTCGTGATCCGCGACACCCAGCTGCGCTGCACCTGGGCGAACGACACCCAAGGCATCAAGGAGTCGTGGTCGCGGGCCTCGATCAGGCCGTCGGTGCAGAGGGCCAGCACGCTGTGCTCGGGCACTTCCAGGGTGACGGACTCGAAGGGGACCAGGCCGACGCCACTGCACCTGAGGCAGTCTCATCCGCCTGAAGGACCCGTCGCAACCCACCCGCGGTGAGACGTCACACCCACAGAGAGCCCCGGACGGCGACTCCCGATCAGGCCCTGGCGGCCGTGTCCGCGAGCATGACGACGTCCGTGACGGGCACTTCGTGACCGTCGTCGTCGAGGAACCCGACATGGACGGGCCGGTTCGTGTCGCGCACCCGCCGGAGCGCGGAGGGGCCCGAGCGGCGCGGTCGGTGGCGGTCGCCCCACTGCTGGAGCGCAACCAGCACCACCCGCAGGTCGTCCCCGGCCGCAGTCAGGTGGTAGCTCTGCCGAGGCCGGCTGCCCGGCTCCTGGTAGGTCTGCGTGTGCAGCACGCCCGCCTCGACCAGCAGCTTGAGCCGAGCGCTGAGCAAGTTGGAGGCGATGCCCAGGGACGACTGGATCTCGGCGAACTTGTGCTTGCCGGCGAAAACCTCCCGGAGCACGAGCAAGGACCAGCGCTCGCCGAGAATCTGCAGGCTCCGCTCGATGGAGCAGGCCGGCTCGTCATCCGCGAGACCTGACAACTGTCTCGACACTTCCCACCTCCCACGTGGTGCCGGGTTCCGTATGCCCCCACCTGCTGCACAGTGTACCAGCTGAGTTTTCTCCTGCAATTCAGGCACGGCCGGCACATCTAGCTTGCATATCTAAAGTCAGATGTTAGTGTGGCTCCAGCGAGCAAGGCCCCCATATCGGAGTCGTTCGCAAACACCGGGTGGACCGACGCCGCCAGGCCGACCGCGGCGAAATGCGCCACGGCGCGGCTTCCGACTCGTCGCACCGCCTGACGACCGGCCTCCGGCGGTGGCGCCCCGCCCCCGTCGAAGCGGAACCCGGGCCCACCCGCCACCCCCGAGGCAGCACACCGGCACAAGCAAGCAGTGGCGACACAATCCCCTCTGGCTTGCAATTTTAAATTCTGAAGGTAAGGGATGACATGACTGAATCGGCAGCGACTGTCCGCATCATCGAAGAGACCCCCGCCTACTGGCGGGCCGTGTTCGACAACCCGCCCCTGAACGTGGTCGACCGCACCGTGTTCGAGGGCCTGCAAAATCTGCTCGCGCGGATGGACGCCAGCCCGGACCTCCGCGTCGTCGTCTTCGAGAGCGCGAACCTGGACTTCTACCTCGCCCACTTCGACATGTCCGGCAGATCGGGGAGCATCGCCAAGGCCGTCGGCCCCTCCGGCGTAGCCATCCCCACGGACACTCTCGTCCGCCTCACCAAGTCCCCCGTGGTGAGTATCGCGAAGATCCGCGGCCGTGTCCGCGGCGTGGGCAGCGAATTCGTCCTCGCCTGCGACATGCGCTTCGCCTCCAGTGAGAACGCCGTCCTCGGTCAGCCCGAGGTCGGCGCGGGAGTCATCCCCGGGGGCGGTGGCACGGAACGTCTTCCCCTGCTGACCGGCCGCGGCCGTGCGCTGGAAATCATCCTCGGCGCGGACGACTTCGACGGCGACACCGCCGAACGCTACGGCTGGGTCAACCGGTCCCTTCCGGACAGCGACTTGGACGGCTTCGTCGACACACTCGCACGGCGCATCGCCTCGTTCGACCGGCGCCCGATCGAAACAGCGAAGAACCTGGTCAACCAGGTCTCCCTGCCCCCCGTCGACAGGCTCCTCGACGGCCGCAACGCCTTCGCGGCAACCCTTGCCTGGCCCGAAACCCAGCACCGCGTCGCCGCCCTGTTCAAGCGCGGAATGCAGCAGGAAGGGGACCTGGAAAACCGATTCGGCGCACACCTCGCCACCCTGCTCGACGACCAAGCCTGACCGTCGACACCGGCTCCAACACAGAAGGAAAAGACCGATGGACAGTTCTACACAAACAGCGATCACCCCAGATCAGGCGGCTTTCCAGACAGCCGGTGCGGCGATTGCCCTGCTGCATGCGAAGGGGACGGTGACCAGGCGGACGCAGGCCGCCCAGCGGCTGGTCGGCTACTCGGCCGCAGAAGTGGTGGGCCGTTCCGCCGCCCTGCTGACGGCTGTTGAAGACCGGGCGGAAGCAGCAGCCCTGGCGGACAACCGTGCCCCCTCCCGCTGGTCCGGCTTCACCACAGTCCGGCACCGCGACGGCCACAGGACCAACGTGCGCCTGTGGGTGCAGTCGCTGTCCGGACAAGACGGCCGGGCCCGGTGGATCGTGCCGGCGACCGACAAGGCCACGCTTCCCTCGCGGCCTGCGCACAGATCGACGGCGCAGTCCCTTCCAACTGCGCTGCACATGCTGTGATGAGCCTCACCGCAAACACGAGGCACCCCTCAAGTGCGCTGCGCAGAGCCGAACATGAGGACCCCCTCCGGATGGTCCCGTAGCTCGACACCCGGTTGATTCGGAATTTCCGGATCACAGATCACGGACATTGGCGGCGACCGCCTGGTCGGCGGAATCGCTGCACCTCACAAGGAGATGACTATGAACAGGTTGGTCAGGCGCGTCTCGATCGCCCTCGCCTCTACGGCGATGGCGGGCGGAGCCCTTCTCGGAGCCGGCGGCTCGGCGTCAGCGGCGGCTTCGAAGCCCGCGGAGCACACCCAGTCCTCGATCGCCGCCTTCGGGACCGACGGCGCACGTGACGGCTACCGCGCGGACGGGTACGGAAGCGGCTACCACGGGGAACGGGACGACGGGCGGGACGGGCACCGTGGCTGGTACCCGGACGACGACCGCCGAGGCCGCCACCACGGCCCGCACCACCACCGCAAGTGGGAAGAGCGTTGGGACGGTCGACACCCGTACGTCTGGGACGGGGACCGGTGGGTCGAAGTGACGTCGTGGCGCGGCATCGGTGTCGACCGCTGGTACCTGGACCAGCTCGTGCTGGTCCAGCACTGACACGGCTGCAGGCCATCGCGGTCATCCGACGGGCAAGGACACGGCCCAGGAGACTGCGTCCTTGCCCCGCCGGATGACCGCTCACCGGCCGACATCGAGCCCGGGCCGATGAGATCGCTTCCCGGTAGAACCGGGTACACACAGAAACCGCATGTGCCGCTTCCGCCCTCCAACGCTCCCGACTGCGCTACACCCCACACCCACTACACCGCCGACGCCCAGCCCTACCTCATCCCCAGCCCCGGACGAAAGAAACTCGCCGCACCGCCAAGGATGTCCGCACCTGGCTCAACCAGCTCCGCACCACCTGCCAATGCTGCACCCGAGGCCTCGACACTGCCCGCGACCAGCACCTCTGCTGCGCTGCCGGGAAGTGCTGCTCCAAGCGGCTTTCACCGCTGCCCCTGGCCTACGTCCACTCCGTGTTCAAGTCCCCCCTGGAGCACGCGGTGGCGCGAGGAGGAGATCCCGCGCAACGTCGCCCGCAACGTCCGCACCGGTACACCCCGGCCCCGCCGCTTCGAACCGCTCACCGCTGAGGAAGCACGCGAGTTCCTGGCCGGCGGAACCGCCAGCATCCGACGTACCCTCCAGCGCACCAACTCCGGCGGTCTGACCGCCCTCCCGACCAAGACCCAGAGTTCCGAACGGAGCATCGCCCTGCCAACGCCGTGCCTCCGCTCCCTCGAACAGCACGCCACTAACCTCAACAACCCCAGTTACACCGTTGATTGGACAGTCCCCGACCCGGGCCAGCCCCGCTGCGCCGTGCAGTACACCGCTGCCGATGCCGACACTGTGGTCGTCCTCGCCTGGCACACCGGCCGACTCGACGGCACCGGCCTGCTGCCGTCCCGCCCGGTACGGCTGCCGCTCACCGGCATCGACCCGGCCAGCGTCTACCGGCACGGCGAACAGCGCTACTCCGGCAGCCACCTCACCGCCGTCGGCCTGCCCGTGCAGTGGACCGCCGAGCACGACACCGAACTCGTTGTGCTGCAGCGCGTCTGACGCCGTCCGCTCCCCATCCGGGCCGGCCCAACATCACGACGCCGTGGCGCGTAACCGCGCCACCGCGAGAAAAAGAGTTTGGGAATAGGGAAATCGGAAGAGGGTGGTGTTGGGG
>NZ_JBEXID010000186.1:0-5774 GCF_040608395.1 Streptomyces sp. NPDC005181 | reverse complement strand
GGCATTTTCAGCCCGTGCCGCTAGCCGCAACGCGCTGACCAGCATCGATCCCCGACCTGACCCACCGAAACCCCGCCGAACTGTGGAAGCCGGGCAGGAGCGGCAGCGGTATTCGTAACGAGGCATGGGCCCAGGCTAACCGGCGGGCGCCGCGGCCACCGCGTACTACGGCTCCGGCCGGACGATCGGCATCGACGAACGCCGGTTGAGGCGCTGTTCCATGGCGGTCTCTTCGGGATGGCGGGCGCGCCAGTACGGGTTGTCGTGCGGGAGCCCGCCGCTGACCCTTCCGTACATCCCGAACATCATCAGCATCAACCCGACGACAAAGCTGAACAGGACGTTCTGCATACGGAACGCAAGGAAGTTGAAGGCGGTGTCGAGCAGCGCGAGATTGACGAAGCCGCTGAGGACGAACGCGATGCCCAGGACCATGTTGAGCGTCGAGGCGAAGTTGCCGCCGATCACCATCCCGACGAACAGGAGCAGCCCGACACAGATGGAGAGGACACTGAGCGCCCCGTTGGTGTTCAGGCCCGCGACGGTGGCGTCGCCCGTGTTGAAGAAACCGATTCTGTCGATGAGTCCCAGGATGCCGAAGGCAAGCAGCACCAGCCCCATCAACCCCGCCCCTACGCGGTAGATGCTGCTGAGCCGGTGATCGACCGGGAGATGGTCGTCGAGCCGGGCTACTCTGCTGCGCCGTGCGGGCTTCTGTGTACGGCGCCGCGGGGGATGCACTGCATGGGTGGCCATGGTGGCCTCCTTCGCGATACCACCAGGATCCGCCCCGCGCACGGCCGCGACAACTCGGTCAGCCGCCGGTGCCCCGCTCCCCACGGATCTCCGAGACCACCCGCGCCGCCGCCTGCCGCACGGCTTCGGTCTCGGTCAGGAAGTGCCAGTAGTCGGGGTGGCGACCCTCCAGCCCGGCGATCGCGCGCTCCAGCCGGGCCACGGCATCGTCCAGCGGCCGGGCGTGGCGCGGCTCGGGCGTGTTGCGCCCCGCCATGGCCAGGCGCTGGGCGTCGCGGATGGCGAACCGGGTCCGCTGTATCTCCTGCTGGGGGTCCTTGGCCACGTCGTCGAGGCGGCGCAGCCGGTCACCGGCTGCGGACACCGCTTCGTCCGTCGCGTTCAGCAGGGCCCGTACGGTGGACAGCCGCGATGTCGCATCGGCCCAGCGCTGCTCGTCCCGCGCCTTGGCGGCCTCCTTGAGCTTCTCCTCGGCCTGCCGCACATTGACCGCGGCCTGCTCGGGCACGGGCTGGAGGTCCTGCCAGCAGGCGGCGGTGAACCGCCGCCGCAGCTCGCTCAGCACCGGCTCCACCGAGCCCGCGCGCGTCGTCAGGGCCTGGGCGCGCGTGCGCAGCGACACCAGCCGGTGGTCGATCTCGGCGGCGCGCTCGGGAAGCTGCGCCGCCTCGGCCCGCACGGCCTCGGCGCTGCGCAGCACGTGATCGGCGCGTTGCAGCGTGTCCGCTACACCGTGCCGGCCGGCGCCCTGGTTGAGCTTGGTCAGTTCGGGGGCGAGGGCCGCCAGGCGTGCGGCGAGATCGTCTGCTCGCAGTCCGGACGCGCGCACCGCATCGAGAGCATTGCTCGCACCGAGGAGCGCCTGTCGCGCCCGCTCGACGGCGGGAGCGAGCTGGGCGAGCTGCGTCTCGGCGTTCCCCAGGAGTGGGCCGAGCCCCTGTGCGAACCGTTCCAGCTCGCCCTTGACCCGCACGAGCTCGTCCTTGGCACCGGTCAGCTCCGTCCGGGCCCGCGCCGCGACGGCCGGCTCAAGATCGTCCCGGTCGAGGTCGTGGGCGTCGACCGCCGTGATGTACGCATGGCTGGCCTCGTCGATCCGCCGCCCCAGCGCGGCGAAATCGTCCACGACCTTCCGTGCGGCGGGCGAGCTGTCCACCGCGGTGATCGTCTCGATCGAGATCTGCAGGTCGCGCTGAGCCGTGTCCAGCTCGTAGAAGGCCTCCGCGGCCGCATCCTTCGCCGCCTGCGCATCGGCGCGCTGGTTCTCCCCGCGGCCGCCGAACCAGCGCCGCGTACCACCACCGGCGAAGGCAGCCGGAAGGGCCGCGGCCAGCAACGGCACCGGCAGCAGCATCAATCCGAGGACGTCCCTGACGGCGGTTCTGCCACCCGCTCTTGCCTGCGGCCGCGCGTGTGTCGCCGTCACATCCCTCTCCCGTGCCGTATCGCCTTGCCCGGTTCATTCTCCCACCAGGTAAGGACGAACACACGGGCCTGTTAGTTCGCGCTTCGCACCGTGATTTGTCCGTTGTCGCTGTGGGCCTTCACCACATGCGGACTGTCTTCGCTGCGCGGCACCCGCACCGAGATGTCCCCGTTCCCGGCGACGGCGGTCACCGCATACGCCTGCGGACCCTTCGGCAGCTCGATGGTCACCTGACCGTTGTCACTGACGGTGTCCACCAGATCCGGCACGGCCGAGAACCCGAGCCGGATCTCCCCGTTGTCCGACTGCGCGGAGACGGACTTGCTGGCGATCCGCTCCGCGACGATGTCCCCGTTGTCGCTCTCCAGCCTCAGCGGCGCACTGGAGTCACGGACGGTCACCCTCCCGTTGTCGGAACGGAGAGTGAGAGGAGTGTCGAACCCGGAGGCGACGACCCTGCCGTTGTCACCGTTCACCGTCACCGCGACCCCGCGCGGCACCTTCACCTGATGCAGGGCCGCGCAGTTGCTGATGACCGCGCTGCACTTCACCCGAAGCGTGAGCTTGCCGTCCCGCATCGTCCAGCGGGCATCGGGCCCGTTCCCGAGCACCACCCACCCGTCGACACGACGCGTCACCTCGATCTTGTCCACATCGGCCGGTACGAGCTCCACGGCCGTATTACCGGAGTCGATCGTCAGGGACTTCCCCTTGAACGCGAACGACTTGTGCTCGACCGGCGCGTCTTCCACATCCGCACTTCCGCAACCGGACAGACCCAGGGCAACGACTACGGCCCCGACGGACGCGACGAGTGTGCGGGTGCGGGTATGGAGTGCCACGGTGATCGATCCCCCGTCCAGTCCGGGGGCCTCTCCCACCGGTGTGGGACCACCGTAGGGAGCGCGGCACCCCGGTGAGAATCCGGACGGCTACCGTATGCGGGGTGGGGATGTCCCCCGAATCCCCTGGTCTCCGCCGGTCCGGGCAACCGTTTGTGAGCATCGGCCATGCGCCATGTACGCTGTTCCTTCATCCACGGGTGCGTAGCTCAGGGGTAGAGCGCTGCTCTTACAAAGCAGATGTCGGCGGTTCGAAACCGTCCGCGCCCACCAGCAGGAAGTACGGCAAAGGCCCAGGTCACCGGCATCAAACCGGGAGCCTGGGCCTTGATCGTTCCTCCGCCATTCCGGCGGGGGAGTGGCGTCGTGCCACTCACGTGCCAGATGCCTCCTCCGGACCATCCGCGGAGGGCTCGGCCGGGCGGACCCTTTTGATCTGCTCGTCGACGTGAGCGGCGATCGCATGGTCCCGCCCGTTGACCAGGTGCTGATAGATCAGCGCGGCCCGCACCGACGAGTGCCCCATGCGTTGCATCAGCTCGCGCGTCGTTGCGCCACCGGTCGCAGCGAGGGTGTTGCCCGTGTGCCGGAGGTCGTGAAAGTGCACGATGGGCGCGGGTGGGTGGCGAGAGAGCCGGCTTCTGCTGATCGTGGCCGGGCTGGCAGTGTTGGCGACCAACCCGGCCCTGTTGGCCACGTTCAAGGTCACCAACCAGTGGGCGGTTGGCTTCGCCCTCCCAGGACAGCCATACAAAGCACCAGCGTCTGTCGGCCAGCCTGCAAGAGTGCTCAGACGACCGTCTTGAGCATGTGGCTGAAGCAATCCTCGACAGCGAGCCGCTTCCCACTTGGGAACGCAATCAACTCCAGGACGTGCTGTGGAGCGGACGCCCCGGACCGTGGCCCGGCGCCACGGTCCGTACCGGCGGTGCAGCGCTCAGGTGGTCAGCGGGCTGGTTCACCGTGCCCGGGGCCTGCGCGAGTCCGGTGGCCCACAGCTGGTCGACACGCGAGCGCTCGGTGGCGTTCGGGTAGCGGTTGGTGCAGGACGGGCCGGGGCCGCCGCCCGACATCAGCTCACTGCACGGCCCGCTGTAGTTGTCCGGCAGGCCCAGCACGTGCCCGGTCTCGTGGGTGACGACGCGGACCGAGTCGTTCTGCTGGTTCTGGGCGTAGTCAAGGAAGATGTAGCCGCTTCCGTGGCCGTTGGTGGAGGCGTAGGACCCGCGCGGGTCGTTGCCCTCGTGGTAGGAGAAGTCGGCACCGCTCGAAGCCTCCTGGAGCTTGACGTTGGACTCGGAGCTGTTCCAGTTCGAGGCCGCGCTCGATATCTGCGAACGGAAGCTCGGTGCCTGGGAGGCGTTGTAGTAGACGGTCACCGCCTGCGCGTTGGGCTGGGCGGCGCGCTTCTCGGCGACCGACTTGAGCACAGCCTCGAAGAACGCCTTGTTGTTCGCGGCCTCCTTAACCGACCCGTCGTACCGCGCCACGGAGGTACCGGCGGAAGCGGACGGGGTGGCGGCCATCTGGGCGCTCGCCGGCACCGCCGCGCCCAGCACGCTGGAGGCCAGACCCAGGCCGAGAGCGAGGGCGAGGAGTCTCGCGGACGTTCGGGACGACTTCATGTGGGGGCTCCTACTCACTCGGTGACGCCGAGCGCCCGGTGCGCGGTCGACTCTGCGTGAACACCGGTTCCGAACTGCAGCGACGTCCTGTGGCTCGTCATTCTTAGAACGGCTCGACAGGGAGCGCAAAGGGTCCCGCCACTACGTCGCCTCGTAGGTCCCAGGACCTCGCCAGGGCAGTGCGCGGGTCTCCAGTCCGCACATGGCGGCGGGAGGGAAAGCTGTCGCGACGTCAGAAGCCTTACACCACGGGGCAGCGGGCGTGCGGGCCGGCCGGGCGGAATTCCGGGACGCGCGGCGGGATCCGCATCCAGGCCAAAACGGACAAATCCTCAGATATTGCCACGCCGCGTCTACTAAGTACGCCGGTCGGTTGCCGGAGCGCTGTGACCGACGTCATAAAATATGGGCTTCCGTTTCTTTCGCGCTCCACCGGCCCCGAGTCGCCCCCCAGGGAGTCACCCTCGGCGCTGGGCGGCATCCCTCACCGCTGAGCCGCCGCCGCTCAGTCCTGATCAGGATGGAAGCCGGGCCCGCCGTGCAGCCCGGCGGGCGGCGTGGGGGAGAGGTCGGTCGGTTCCTCGCCCGCCTCCAGCAGCGTGTCCGCCGCACCCAGTGGCTTCGGGACTATGCGGGCCGGGCTGTCGTCAGCCACGCAAACGAGGTGCGTGCCCGGTCGTAGGCAGTAGTCGGGCTGACGTCCGAAAGCCGCTGACCGCCGGGTTGCTGCGTATGCGTCCCACTACCTTGATGCAGCTGGCCCGCACGGACCCAGCAACACGGCTGGGTGAACTGTGGCCTGCGGCGTAACTCCAGCCTGGCGAGGCCCGTCTCGTACGGCATGGGAGACATCAATGCTGTGCTCGTGTCGGAGCCTGGGCTGGCGGTGGTGGAGATTGTTGCGGGAGATGTAGCGACGCTGCACGCGATCGGCGCCCGCCGCCGACCGATGGGCATCGACCGGCGTCCCGGTCGACCACGAGGCGGTGGGCGGCGGTTTGGGGTGTCGAGGCAGTCGGTGCACTCCTGGGTGAAGCTTCCCCTTGATCACGGACACCTGGAGACTGGGACCTGAGGTTCCAGAGGAAGTAGAGCCAGGTGGGAAGCAACTACTCGAAGCGGTAC
>NZ_JBEXID010000185.1:1745-5791 GCF_040608395.1 Streptomyces sp. NPDC005181 | reverse complement strand
GCAGCTGACTCTTAATCAGCGGGTCCGGGGTTCGAGTCCCTGGCGGCGCACAGACAACGCAGTGGGCGGTCTACGTACTCATACGTAGACCGCCCACTGCGTTTTTTGCTGTCCGGCGTTCCATACAATCGTGTTACACAGTCGTACTAGACACGCGTTTTAAACCGGTTCGGCCGCGTCACTGCTGGAGACCGGTCAGGAGTTCGGCGGCGCGATGGGCATGGCGCTGCTGGGCGCGGTCGCCACCGCGGTGTACGGAGCGGACCTGCCGGACTCCGCACCCGAGGCCGCCCGCGAGACGCTGCCCGGGGCTCTGGCCACGGGGGACGCTTCGCTGATCTCGGCGGGCCGGGAGGCATTCGTGCACAGCATGCAGTACGCGTCGGTGGCGGGATCGCTGATTCTGCTGGCGGGAGCGGTGCTTGCCGTTGCGCTGCTGCGGCGCGGCGGTGGGCCCCGGAAGCAGCTGGCCCCGACGCACTGAGGTGCCGTCCACGTCACCCTTTCGTCCCCCAACGGGCGATACGCATCACCGCCCGCCCCGTTCCACCACACCGGGTCGGTGGTCCGGAAGCCCTCGCGGCGGAGCGCGACCCGGTGCACCTTGTTCGTCGCCGTGACCGGCATCGCCGGGACGATCCGTACGAAGCGGGGCGCCATCTTCGTCCCCAGGTCCGGCTGGGCCGCCAGGAACGCGGCGAAGGCGGCCGGGTCGAACACCGCCCCCTCGCGCAGCGCCAGCGCCGCCATCACCTGGTCGCCGGCCACCGGGTCCGGCACCGCGTACACCGCTACGGCCGCCGCGTCCGCCCAGCGGGCCAGGATGTTCTCGATCATCGCGGCCGCCAGGTTCTCGCTGTCGACGCGCAGCCGGTCGTCCGTGCGGCCCGCGAAGTAGAGGAAGCCGTCGGGGTCGCGAGCCGAGCCGCAGCGGATGGTCACGGTCGTCGGGGCGCTCGGGGGTCGCCAGCAGGTACTGCACGGCGCGGCCGACATAGGTGAAGTACGTGGCGCCGTACGCCCGTACGTCGTCGAGGAAGCCGGAGGCCGAGAAGCGGCGGCGCAGAGCGACCGCGGCGCCGCCGGCCAGTGCGGGGGCCCAGTCGGCGAGCACGGCGTTGCCGTGGAACATCGGCATGCAGACGTAGTGGACGTCGTCGCGCCGCACCCCGAAGTGGTCGACCAGCGACAGCCCGGCTGCCGCCAGTCGCCCCTGGGTGCAGATCGCGGCCTTGGGTGCACCGGTCGACCCGGAGGTGAAGTAGAGCAGCATGCGGGTGGCGGGCCGGACCTCCCCGAGCACCGTGTCGCCCGGCTCGGCCCCCGCGTAGCCGGCGAGCAGCTCGACGTACGCGTCGGTGTCGGTGACCAGTAGCCGTACGCCCGGCAGATCGAGCCCGTCGAGCAACGGCAGATGCGCGCGTTCGGTCACCAGGACCCTGCAGCCGGTGTGCATGATGTCGCGGGCCAGCTCGGCACCGCGCCGGGTCGGGTTGATGCCCGCAACGGCGGCCCCGGCCAGGGCCGCCGCGCTCAACCACAGGGGGAACTCGGGTTGTTGTCGAGCAGCACCCCCAGGTGCGGTTCGCTGCCCGCCGACAGCAGATCCACCAGGAGCGCCGCACGTGCGGCAGCGCCGGCGGCAACCTGGTGGTGACTGAGGACGGTGTCCTCACGTCTCAACCCGGGCCGGTGGTCGCCCCATTGGCGCTGTACGAGCTCCGCGACGGTGTCTGCGCTCCCCATGGCGCCGCACGGTAACTGACTACAAGTCAGAACTGAACATCGGAGCACGCGTAGAACGCGTTCCCGGTGTCCGCGATGTTCCAGACGCTCAGGATGATGTGCCGTCCGGTCTTCTGGGTGGGGATGGCGCCCTGCTGGGTCAGGGTGGCCGGGGGCTGCTGACCGCCGTACGGCACCGTCATGAACGGCTGGGACTCAAGCGCTGCCCTGGTGAGCGGCTTGGTGGGGTCCCAGCCGTTCTTGGTGATGTAGTACCGGAAGTCGGTCGTGGCGTGGCGGGCGGTGAACTGCCAGCGGAAGCTGAAGCCCTGGCCGGCGGTGACCTTGGTGGCGGGCCAGTTGCCGCCGCGCGGGTCGTCCAGTGCGGCGAAGTTGTCGTGGGCGCCGGAGCAGATCTTGCCGTCGGCCGGACCCGCCGCCGGGAAGCCCTTGGGGGCCTCGACGCTCTGCGGCTCGTACTGGATGGCACCGCAGCCGGTGACGGTGCCGTTGGCGCAGAGCTTCTGGCGGCTGATGGGGTTGTCGGTGTAGCCGTGACTGCCGGCGCTGCCCGTCGCGAACATCGAGACGCCCGCGATGGCGAGGCCTATGACGGCCACGCTTGCCCGTTTACGCATTGCTGTCGCTCCTCAAGAACGTGGGGGAAGTTCCATGAGCACTGCTGCGCGTGTGATGGTGCGGTCTAGACCAAGCCTTAGATTATTGACAGGGCGTGAACATGTCCAGACCAATGGGAGTTGGATTCCGGTTCCCCACGAAGACGGTACGGCGGCGCGGTCAGCAGCCTTCCCCGCCACTGCGTCCGGTGTAGAAGGCCACTGTCAAGTCCTTGACCAGCGCCTTCCGTTCGTAGTCGTCGAGCGTCACGAGGCCCCGAGCCGTCAGCCGGTTGACAGTGTCGTCCACCGCGTCGACCACGGAAGTCAGGACGCTGTCGCGGTGTTTGTCGTCGATGGCGGCGATCCGTCGGCGCTGCATGGCGGCGGCAACCTCCGGCGCGTACTCGATACCGGTCGGCTGCACGGAGTACACCTCGATGCCCACCGGCTCGCAGTCCGTCTTCAGCATCAGGGTCAGCGCGTCACCGACCGCCTCCGCGTTGCGCAGGGAGTGCGCGTCCTCGTAGAAGGCGTCGGCGGGCAACTGCGACAGGACCCGCGCCATCGCCGACTCGACCTGCTCGCGCAGATACTCCTCGTGGTCCGCCACTCCGAACGTCGCCTGCATCGTGTCCTTGATCCGCCACACGACGAGGACGACGACGCGCAGCGCCGCACCGTCCGCGTCCACCGCGGGCAGCGGTTCGCTCCGCCAGTGCCGAAGCCGTACGTCGACGCGGCGGCGCAGCATCAGCGGGCTGGTCCAGACGAGCCCGGTCCGCCGCACGCTCCCCCGGTAGTCGCCGAAAAGCGTCAGCACCCAGGCGCACCCGACCCGCCCGCGGTACAGACCGCCGAACGCGAAGAGCACCAGAGTCACCAGGAGGGCGAGCGCCGCCCAGGCCCCGAGGCCGATCCCGTCGTACGGGCGCGCACCGATCCCGGCCCGCACGAGTACGCCATGCGGCAGCGCACCGACCCACCACAGCACGGCTCCACCGGCGACGCCCCCGGCCAGCGCGGTGAGCACCGCGATCCATCCGGGCAGTGCGTACCCCGGCTTCTCGGTCAGGCACGGATCCGCGACCGGCGCGGACCGGGCAGGTGCCTTCACCTTCCCCCCGTCGGCCACGGGCGCCCGCCGCTTGCCCGGCGCCTTCTCCCCACCACCGGCCTGCCGCGCCGGATCGGCGGGCGTCTCGGCGGCGTCGGCCCGCGCGGGGTCGTCACGGAAGAGGATGTGTACGGGGACGACGGCAGTGCGCTCGTTGGCGCCGACGGCCTGCTGCCGTGCGGTGTCCCACCGGGCATCGCCCGCGATTCCGAGCTCGGCCTCGACGGACGCGAGGGCGTCGGGCGCGGCGTCGGGCGCCGAATCGACTCCGACGTTGTCCTGCAGCTGTACGGGCCCGGTCTCGACCGCCAAGGCAGACACCGAAGCCGGCACCGGCTCCGAAGCCGGGGCAGACAGCGGCGCCGAGGCCGGCTCCGAAGCCAAGGCAGACACCGAAGCCAAGGCAGACACCGAAGCCGGCACCGGCTCCGAAGCCGGGGCAGACAGCGGCGCCGAGGCCGGCTCCGAAGCCAAAGCAGACACCGAAGCCGACACCGGCTCCGAAGCCGGGGCAGACAGCGGCGCCGAGGCCGGCTCCGAAGCCAAAGCAGACACCGAAGCCGACACCGGCTCCGAAGCCGGGGCAG
>NZ_JBEXID010000185.1:0-1648 GCF_040608395.1 Streptomyces sp. NPDC005181 | reverse complement strand
ATGCCGACACCGGCTCCGAAGCCGGGGCAGACAGCGGCGCCGAGGCCGGCTCCGAAGCCAAAGCAGACACCGAAGCCGACACCGGCTCCGAAGCCGGGACGGACACCGAGGCCGAGGTCGCGCCCAGGCCGGAGGCCGTGGCTTCGCCCGGGACCAGATCGAGCACCAGGTCGAGGACCAAGTCCGTCCCGTCACCCGGCCGGGCTCTCGTCCGGGACTCTGCGTCGCCCTCCGCGCCGGGCCCCGATCCGGACCGCATCTCCTCGCTGCCGTTCACCGGCTCTCCTTCCGTTCCGTTCTCCTTCTCCGGACCTCCGGAGATGTCCGACACCGTGGATCCCATTCCCGCCTCCGTCATGTCCGTCCTGTCACGTGAAGAGTCGTCGCCAGGTTTCCGGTCCGGGGTAGCCGTCGGCCTCGGCGCCCCGCCAGCCCTGGGCGCGCTGGAAGGCCTCGACATTGCGCCGGTCCGCCTCGGTCCACCGGGGGCCGGGGCCCTCTGTGTAGTACGTGCCGTATCCCTTACTCACCAACTGCTTGCCGAGCTTCTCGACATGGCTGTTGGACTGCCCCGGCCGGAAATAGTTCCGGCCCGGGAACGCCGGAGCCGCGGTCGAACCGCCCCCCTGGCCGCCCCCGCCCCCGCTGTCACTGCCGCTTGCGGGGATGTCCTGGCCCTTTCCGCTCACCAGCAGCTGCCAGGTGTCCGGACCGGGGATGCCGTCCGCTTCCTTGCCGGACCAGCCCTGGGCCTTCTGGAACGCCTGGGTCGCGCGCCGGTCCGCATCGCCCCAGTCCGGTCCCGGGCCGACCTTGTAGAAGCGCTTGCCACCGCGGTCCACGAGCATGCTGCCGAGCTGGGTGACATACGTGTTGCTGGCGCCGGGACCGAACTTGTCGGCGCCCGGAAATGCCGACGCCCCCTGCGAGCCGCCGCTGCCGGTATCTGCGGGCAGTCCCTTGTAGCGGTACGGGATGTAGCTGCCGGAGTTGCTCCAGTACGCCATGGGCGTCGTCTGCTTACGCGTGTGCGAGGGCGTCTGCTCGTACGCCGTGTAATGGCTGTGCGTGTAGTCGGTCCAGCCGCCGAAGATCGTGACGTGCGAGCCCTTCGACGGGTCGGCCTGGTTGTGGAAGAGCAGGATGTCGCCGGGCTCCAGTTCCTCTCGGGCGATCTTGGTCCCGAATTTGGCGAGGCTGCCGGTCCACTCGTTGTTCCGCAGTTTCCAGGCCATCGACACATAGCCCGAGCAGTCCTGCCGGTAGCCGTCGGACCAGTACTTGGACAGGCTGTACGGGACCTGCTCACTGACCCACTTCTTGGCCCGGTTGATGATGTCGGCCCGTGTGGTCTTGGGTGTCTCCGGCGCCGAGCCCGTGGCCGACGGCGGGCCTGCGGCCCCGCTCCCCTCCAGTGGGCCGGGGGCACCCTGTGGACTGCCGGGTTCCGGGTCGGCCGGCGCGGCCGGTTCGGCCGGTACCGGGTCGGCGAAAGCGGCCGGTACCGGGTCGGCGAAAGCGGCCGGTACCGGGTCGGCGAAAGCGGCCGGTACCGGGTCGGCCGGGGGCGGTGTCGGGTCCGCCCGGGCGGGCCCGACGGGTCCTGTGGCCCCCGCGGGTACGGCGGGGTGGCCGAGGTAGGGAGGGG
>NZ_JBEXID010000184.1:0-5793 GCF_040608395.1 Streptomyces sp. NPDC005181 | reverse complement strand
GCACCCGTCACCCCACACCCGCCACGATCCGCCTCGCCAACGAACAACCCCTCGGCCTCGTGGCATGACGATCACCACAAGCTAAGTGGCATTGGACCCTGACCCGTACGGGTCAGGCGACCCAGATCCAGACGGACATCAGAAGGGCGACGTCTGGTCCGTCGACGTGTGGTGACCAGCCGGCGACCTCCCAGCAGCGTCCGCGATATCTCTTCGCTACGAGGAGCGCCGGGCAACGATCACCTACGCGGCGGGCAACGATCTGAAGAGCGCGCGCCACCCAGCTGATCAGCCACACTCAAGCCCCCCGTGCCGCATCCAACCGGCTAGCCCGCAGGCCAATGTGGGTTCGGCATGCCGTCATCGCTCATGTGCGCCCGCTGCCAGATCCCTTTCCAGTTGAACGGCGTCTCCGGGACGAACCGGTGCCGCTGCCCGCACGGACATGGCGCCAGCACCCACGCGCACCCACGGCACAGCTCCACCCAGCCGTGCCCGGTCGAGTTCGACACCAGCGGTCTCTCGTCCCCGCAGGCGGGGCAGCCGGGGAGATCGGCGCCGTCCAGAATCGCGTTCTGCCGCCGGACGTACTCAGGCAGCCGCAGCGACGGATGGCGAAACGGCGCTTCGTACCAGGCGCGGTTCGGGCCCTCCCACCAGCTCCGCAGCCACCACGGTCGCGGGTTCACTACAGCCCGCCGCCCCGCCCACTTCTCCGCCCGGCGTTGCGCGGCGTACTCCTCCGCCCGCGCGAGCCACAGCACCCGCGCCTCGTGCAGTTCCTCCACCGCCCGCACCAGCGCGTCCGGGTCCGCCTCCAGCCGTCGGGGGATCGCGGCGCTGAGCGTGAGGTGGTGGTACGTCGCCCGGAAGCCGTACGGAGCAAAGAGGGTGATGCAGGTCCGCAGCGCGCTGTGCCGGCGGCGGAGGGGAAGGCGGGTGTCGTGCACGCGCGCTCGGTGGGTCAGGAAACTGGTCATTGTGTGGGCGCCAGGTCCAGTGCCCGTGCCAGGGCGGCAGTGACGGCGGCGGCGTGTGCCGGCAGGTGTTGTTCAGCCCAGATTCCGGCAAGACCGAGGAAGTCCTGCAAATCCTGCTGGGCGCCCGCGACGAGCCTGCGTGCCTGGTCTACCGACAGCTCGATCACCGGGCTGCCGTCCGTCCCGTAAGCGTCGAACGTCAGCCGGACAATGTCGCCAACGCGTTCGGCCACCGACGACGGATCGTGGCCGAAGTAGGAGCAGCCGGTGCCGTCGAGCACCTCCAGCCAGTCCCGCCAGGTTTCCAGGCCGTTGCAGCAGCCCGGCTCGACGAAGACCGCGTCGGTGGTGTTGTCGCATACCCGGAACCCTCCGGCGGCGAACAGATCGGGCATGGTGAGCAGCCCGTGCAGGAATGTGCCGAGCGGGTCGGTCGGGCACGGCCCGTGCTCCTCCTCCGACTCGAAGTCGTTGCAGTCGGCGATCTGCATAACCGCCATGCCGACCTCCGCCGGAGTCAGCTCCCCGTTCAGCACGAGGTAGCCATATGACTCGTGCTCGCCAACCGGCCAGAGCGCGAAGTCGTCGGCGGCGGAGATCTCCAGAACGGGTTGCATCACAATCACATGGGGATGATGCCGGACCCACTGCTACACCGCCACGGGCTTTCAGCTGGCATCGGGCTCGGAGCGGGCCCGCTACCTGGGCAGTTTCGCGGTGCGCTCCGGGCAGGCGGCGCCGACATAGCGCATGGCGGTCTGCGCGGTGATCCCGAAAAGCCGCATCAGCTTGAGGGGATCACCGGTGGCAAACGCCTCGTTGAGCATGCGGTCCTGCCGCAGCCGACGAGTGTGACGTTCTTGGGGAGGGTCCTGCGAAGCAATGTTCTGCTGACCACCGGATGATCCGGGTCGAGGGCCGTCTTCTGACTGACGAGAAGATAGGGGTTCGTCGATGCTGGCCAGCGGTGGTAGCGGTAGGCGAGCCACTCGGTGGCGAGTCGGTGGCTGAATTCCTCCAGGTAGAGGGTGTGCCGCAGCAAGCCGCGGCGGACTTCGAGGGTGCCGCGGGCAAGGTTGAGATCGGTTATCCGAACCGTGCGAAGTTCTTCACCAGGCAAAGCGTGAACGGCCACCAAGGCGATGACCAGGCGGCTTAGCGGAGACTTCGCGTGACCCCTCAATCCGGCCAGGAGGTCGCTGCGCACGGACTGCGGGAGGCCCTTGAGGTGGCCGACCGACAGCTGGCGAGTCGGATCCCGGAACACTATCCGTTCCCGCTTGAGCGCCTTGAACAGGCTGCGCAGGCTCACCGCGACCTGCTGGCGCTCTCGTCCCGACAGGCCGGATACCACCGCCTCAATGTGATCAGTTGTGATCTTTCGCAGAGTGGTCACGCCGGCGGCTGTCCACGTGGTGAGGACGGGTTCAATGTGGGCGAGGTAACGGCGAATGCTGCGGTAATCGCGGACCTCGCCCTCGCGGCGCCCCTGGCTGCGTAGAAGGGTCACCCACGCGTGGATCTCGCTGGCGAGGGGGTCCGGGAGGACACTGATCGCGACCTGGATCCATGCGAGATTCACGTCCTGGCGGCGGTCTGGATCACCAATGAGCAGACCATGAGAACGGAGGAACTGACAGACCGGCTTCGCCGCGAGAGTCGCAGAGCAACTGGCCAAATCGTGAACATCGCGCTCCAGGATGGCGTTCTCAGCGCCGAGCCAGTGCACCAGGATGGTCAGCGTGCGGATGTTCTTGCGGTAGTCAGGCGTCCGACGATCGAGGATGAGCTGGTCGAACTCCGCGACCAGCCGCCGAGCTTCTTCCGACAGCGGCAACTCACCAGGACCTCGGCGCCCCAGGCGGACCAGCACAGGCGACCAGTCGCGCCGGGGATTGAAGAGCGTTTCCTGCCCGCGGGCGGCGTGAGGCGCCGCTGTCCCGTCGGCTCCACGGAGCGGTTGGTCTCCGAACAATGACTGAACCCCTGCTGTAGTACCGGCGGGCAGGTCGATCTGGAGTTGCGTGGCTCGCGCTGGGTGACTCCCTGCCTCGTCGAGGAGGCGATAGGGGTAGCACCCGCGACAGTGACCGCCACGCGAGGGAAGGTCCTCGCGCCGGCAACGCAGGCACCAGCTTCGGGCGTACTTCTCGCGCCAGTGTTTGCAGGGGTTACAGCGGAATCCTCGCCAGCCACCGGGGATCCACGCATGGCAGTCCCGGCACTGGCGCGGCGTGAGCGGCGGCCGGGATGCCGGAACGGTGATGTAGGGCGTGCTGGGCTGATCGGCCGGGTAGAACCGCAGAGGCTCCGACGCCTCGGCCAGCAGCCCAGCGCTCAGGAGGATCACACGGACCGCGTCCCCTCTGCCCGGCAGATCCCGCAGGAACGCTTCGGGTAACAGGTCGGTGCCCTCGGCCTCCCTGACTGCCAAGGCGAGACGCACCATCTCGGCGACCCTGTAGTACCACCCTCGGTTGAAACGATGCTCGCCCGCCAACGCGACGAGCGCCTCTCGCGCCCGGCCCCAGCCGGATACAGGTCGGTCGGCGATCACCCGGACCGTCATCGCACTCAGCGTCCTGGGCAGCGTAAACAACGGAACCTGCCCCCGAGTCGTGGGCATCAATACCTCAGCAGGAGGCTCGTCGAGGTTTGTGCGCGCTTGGTTGAACTTGCGCTTCCAATCCGCCATCACATCGCGCCCGCCGCCCACACCCCGGCGCAAGGGCCGCGCCGAAATCGACCCGTCTCGGTAGCTCCCGATCGTCAATTGAAGGGCACGCGGTCGCGCCCCCTCGACGCCCAGGGCCCACTCTGCGTCGTCCTCGACCCGGATGGCCTGCAGGCAGGAACGGCACAGCCCGTCGGTGTTCAGATAGCCGTCATGGCGGCAACGCGGGCACACGCCTCGTCCTCGATGCTTCTGCTGCCAGGCTTTGCACCCAGCGCACACCCAGCTGTGGTGCAACAGGACCCAGCCCAGACACGACTCGCAACTCCGGGCCACACCCCGGTCCGCCCCCATCGGCTGTCAGCTCGGCGGCAGTGAGCGAGGCCCGCTGCCGCGCCGGGTGCGCGGCACCGGCCGCAGCGGGCCGGCTTGCAGCTGTGTCTCAGCGCCAACGGCCTGCTGGCCGGACTCCGGCACCGCCTGTGTGTCTGCGAGCGGCTCCGCCTGAAGCGGATCAGCAACCGTGCAGTTCAGCGCCGTACAAATCTTGTCGAGGTCGTCGAGGCGGACCGTGACCGGGGCACCGCCCCACAACGCGGCGACCTTGCTCAGCGAGGGGTTGAAGCCCACCTGCTGGAAGGCCGCCAGCACCTCGGTAGGCCGCCACAGATCCCGCTGGGCCGCCACCATCCGCAGATTCCACTTCACCGCAGGGTCCCCCTGTCCATCACCAGTCGTTGCGCCGCCTGCGAGCTCGCGGCCAAGTTCGCCACCTCCGGATCGGCATGCGCGGTCGCCATGTACCGAAGCGTCGTGGTGGCCCAGTCGTGCCCGAGAACCTTCTGCACCTCCCACAACGTCATCCCGCGCTCGTAGTTATGGGTCGCGCAGGCGTGCCGCAGCAGGTGCGGGAACAGGTCGGCGACCGGGCCCGTGAGGTAGTTCGTAGCCGCGGCGTGCAGCGACCGCCGGAAGGTAGAAGGGACGATTGCCGGGGCGATCGGCAGATTCAGAGCGGCTACCGCAGTCGGCTTGCGTTCCGACGGCCACAGAGGCGCCCGTGGGTGTTCGGCGTCGTCCCCGAACTCGCCCCGGATCTCTTCGATGTACCACCACAACAGGGCACGCCCCTCCTGGAACATGTACGCCTCGCGAGGCCGGGGCCCGGAAGCGCGGGCACCCTTTCCTTGGACAACGAAGCGACCCTACTGGCCGTGCTCCCAGTGGATGTCACCCATGCACACCCCGCACAGCTCCGCGGCACGGACACCGGACAGGTACGCGATCTTGGTCATCACGTAGTCGCGGCAAGCGACAAAGTACTTCCGCGCGTTCGGCAGGTCTTCACGCCAGCTCGTGAAGAAGCTACGCATCGCTCCCTGCGACGGCGGGATCCGAAGTCCGAAGTCCCCGCGGTGCCGGGGCCGGTTGAACAGATCGATCGGTGACTCAACGGGCGCGCCGAACCGGCGCATGATCTCACCGGCATATCGCTGCTCAAGGAACGCAAAGTACGCGTCGATCTTGTTGATCTTCGCGCGGAGAGTTGATGACGCCCGCTTCCCCGGTCCTGCGAAGTACCTGTCAACCTCCCTCGGCGACAGCTGCCACGGGACGGTGCCGTAGTACTCACAGACCTCGATCACCGGCTTGACCAAACCGTCAAGCGTGGCCGGCGCGAGCCCAGCCGCGTCCCGGGCCCACTGATACTCCGAAAGCGTGTCGAGGAAGAAGCTCTCTTCATCATGCGCCGACATCCGGGCCTGCCGCCGTCGTTGCAGCGTCACGACGTCGGCCAGCCCGGACTCCACTGACACCGCAGCCGGGTCCACCGCGGCGGCGGAACTCGGCTCCGGGCGGAGGAACGTCAGCAGACGACTTTCGGAATCCGACACGATCCAGGAAATTACAAGAACAGCTCGCGGAATCTGCGAGTTACTGCGGATATCCCACACCTACGAGTGAAGGGCCGCCACAGCGGGCCTACCTGCTGAGATGCAGCTTCGCCAAGTCACACAGCCGCGAAGGAACCCGCACGTACTCCACTAGCCGGTGACTTCGCACATGGGGTTTTAGGTCTCCAGCCAGCGGGGTCTTGTTTCGTCGATGCCGAGGAGTTCGAGCAGGTGTGCTTGGACT
>NZ_JBEXID010000183.1:0-5876 GCF_040608395.1 Streptomyces sp. NPDC005181 | reverse complement strand
ACACCACGTGATCATTCCGGGGCCGTCGCCATGCCCGGAGGGCAGATCACGACCGTCACGCTTCACGCATGATCAGCCACCCGACAGGCTCTGAGCATGCTCCGGCCGGCATGCGGGGCGGTCCTGGCCTCCGCCGGGTGACTCGGTCGTCTGCGGGTGAGGAGGATCCTCCTATCCCGGTGGTCGGCAGTGGCGTGCCCGCAAACGCGGATCGGACCGAGGGCTCCGGATGACCGCAAGGTGCTGTACGGAATCCTCTTCACCGGCGTCCGGTGCAACAGTTGCCCGCTGAACGGGGCTCCGGCATGGCCGGCTGGTGGCGCTGCGGGGCTGCGAAGCCCCGCAGCTCCCACATCCGGGCCTGAAAGCACTCCACACGTGGGAGCTGTCGATGGCACCCAGGACACCTACGACCACCTCCGGCAGGCCGCCGGCGCCCAGGGACTGACCGTCACCGCCCACGCGCCGGCACAGGACGTCGACACCATCACCGTCACCAAGGCCACCGCCGACAAGTACCACCTGGCCAGCATCGGCGACCTCAAGGCCGTCGCGCACCGGCTCACGCTCGGCGCTCCGACCCCCACGCAGACCCGCGACTACGGTCTCCCCGCCTTGAAGCGCGTCTACGGCGTTGTCTTCCGGCAGTTCGTCCCCCTCGCCCCGACCAGGACGATCACTCAGAACGCGCTGCGCAACGGCACCGTCGACGCAGCCGACATCTTCTCCACCGCCCCCTCCATCCGCCGCTACGGATTCGTCTCCCTGAAGGACCCGAAGCACATCTTTCCCGCCGAAAACATCGTTCCGCTGTTCCGACGCGATGTCCTCACCCAGCCCATGGCCGACGCCTGCGACGCCGTCTCGGCGAAACTCACCACCGCCACCCTCACCGAGCTCAACTCCCAGGTCGCCGACGGCGCCGCCCCGGCCGCAGTCGCCACCCGGTGGCTGACCACCACCGGCCTGGTCCGCTGAGCCGTGGCCAGTCTTCCGGAAGGGTTCCTGGTTCTGAAGCCGCCGCTCGGCCACCGTGCGGGCCTCCGACACCTGCCGGGCCAGCACCGAGACACCTGGCAGCAGCACCCGGTGCCGGCGCAGCCACGTCACCGCGTGGTTGAAAAGGGCTACCGGCCCCTCGGCGTGCGTCCACGCCCGCCCGTACAGGAAGGTCCGGAACTCCCGCGACCACTTCTGGTCGCCGTAATCCCGGTACCCGAACCGCTCCCGGATCTCCTGCGCATGGTTGTACGGCGTCATCCGCCGCTCCGCGTACTGCTTCACGCACGAGGAATCCTCGATCCCGAGCTGCCCGGCCAGGTACTCCACGACCTCCCACGGCACCGCCAGCGGATTGCCCCCCACAGGCACGTGCCGATGTACCGCACGGTGCAGATCTGGATCGCCATGCCGAGGCGATGCCCGTCGGACCGTCGCAGCGCGATCAAGTCGCGGTCGTCGTCATCGAGGAAGAAGAACCGCTCCAGCTCGGGACGCGTGGGCGTCTCCCCTAAGGCAGCTGGCTGGCGTCGCAGTGCCCGAGCTCGCCGACGTCGCGGTCGTAGACGTACTCGACTCCGCCCTGGACGATCGCCGCCCCGCGACACCCGACAGCAGCCCGGCGCTCTTTCGCACCCTCGCTGTGAAGGCCGCCTACCTCGCCGAGGCGACCGGCGCCGTCGGCACGGCCGACCAACCGGTCAGCTATGACGCCGACCGACTGTCCACCCAATGCGTACGGACCGGTCAGCCGATCATGGTGACTCGCGTGGACGAGTGGGATCTGGCGCGCATCGCCCGTGACGCCGGAGCCGCCGCTGTCCTGGCCAGTGTCGGCATCCACTCATATCTCGCGATACCGCTGGCCGCCCAGGGCCGGGCACTCGGTGTCCTGGGGCTGATGCGAGGCCGCAATCAACTGCCCTTCAACGCGGACGACGTCACCCTGGCCGGTGAGCTCGCCAGCCGAACTGCAGTGTCCCTCGACAACGCGCGCCTGTACCAAAGCGTCCGCAACATTGCGGTGACGCTCCAGCGCAGCCTGCTGCCCCAGCCGACGCCACCCGAGAGTCTGGAGGTCGCCACCCGCTACCAACCCGCCGGACCCTCTGCCGAGATCGGTGGCGACTGGTTCGACGTCATCCCCCTCGCGGAGGACAAGACCGCGCTCGTGGTGGGCGACGTGATGGGCAGCGGCATCGATGCGGCCGCCACGATGGGCCGCCTGCGCACCGCCACCGCGACCCTGGCTGACATCGACCTCCCGCCCGCCCAGGTGCTGCAACGCCTCGACAAGATCACCGCCGGTCTGGACCCCTACATCGCCACCTGCATCTACGCCGAATACGACCAGCACAGCGACCGGTGCCGAATCGCCGTAGCCGGACATCTGCCCCCCGCACTGACACCTGCAGGCGGGCCCCCGAACTGCTCGACCTACCATCTGGTGCACCACTCGGGGTCGGCGGCGTCCCCTTCGAAACGACCACCGTGCCCTTGCGCCCCGGCGATCAACTGGTCCTCTACACCGACGGCTTGGTCGAAACACGCCGCGACGCCATCGACGAACGCCTCGACCTCCTCCTCCGCGTACTCGACGGCCACGAACTTTCCCTGGAAGAAACCTGCGACCGGCTCCTGGAAACACTGCGTGATCCGGACGACCACGACGACGTGTCCATACTCATCGCCCGACCCGGACCGCGGCCCTGACTCACTGCGGACGTCGGCCAGCCGGGGACACCGCCCTGGACGATCACACCCGCCTCGCATACACCGAGGACCTGCCCGACGAGACCGCCCCGACCTGCGCCGACTTCCTGACCCGCGCCACAGCATGGTTCGCCGCACGAGGCATCACCGTCGAACGTATCCTGACCGACAATGCCTGGGCCTACACCAGGAACACCTGCGCCAAACCTGCCGTGATCTGGGCATCAGCCCACGCTGGACCCGCCCCTGGCGTCCCCAGACCAACGGCGAGGTCGAACGATTCCACCGCACCCTGCTCGACGAATGGGCCTACCAACGGCCTTACACCTCAGACGCCGAACGGCAAGCAACATTCCCCGACGACGCCCGGGGACCGGCTCGTTAGGGTCAGACGAGGCGCTTGCGGCCCCACATGAAGATGAACACCGCGACGGCGGCAGTCAGGGCGAAGAGGATCGAGGCGCCGAACCACTGCATGCCGCTCATCTGCGAGATCGGCAGGTAGTCCACCGACCAGCCCACGATGTCGGCCTTCTGCACACAGGCGTCGCGAGCCGTCTCCGACGCCTCGTGCGCACAGGTGCTCCACCCGAGGCTCTCTCCGGAACCCGTGGCGTACGACCGGTCGATCTCCAGGGCGCCATCGGGCAAACCCGAGGGGGGAGCGTTGATCCCCTTGTTGGTGGCGACCGTGACGATGTTGCCGAGGTCCAGCCGGCAATAGGCCCAGACCACCTGGACGACGACGGCGAAGGTGAAGGTCACAACCATGGCGAGCAGGGTGCGGCGAAGGAGCATGCCGATCGCCAGGCCGCCCACGAAGGTGAAGAGTGAGAGCGCGACGGGCACGGGTCCGGTGTTGTCGAACACGAAGCCCTCGCTCCACCCCCTACCCGGGTCAGCGTTCTTGACCAGTCCGAACCACCAACCGAACTGGACGGAGAGCGCCACCGTGCACACGACGACCACCAGGGCGCTGATCCCCAGCTTGGCGGCCAGCCAGCGGACGGGGCTGACGGACTGGGAGGTGACGAGTTTGGCGGTGCCGTTTTCCAGGTCGCCAGCGAGCAAAGGGGCGCCGAGGAAGACGCCAAACAGGATGGGGATGAAGCCGAGGCCGAGGCCGACCTTCTGGAACTCGGCCGAATACGGGCCCATGCCCTCGAGCCACTTGTCGGGCGAGTCGGGCCAGCCATGAGCGGCGAGGTAGTCCATCAGGCCGGTGCGCTGGTAGGCGATCCACGCCAAGGAGAGGGCGGTGGCGGCGAGGAGGGTCCAGTAGGCGGCCCGGTGCTGACGCCAGATGAGCCAGGTCACGCCGCTGAGCCGAGGGCCGCGGGTGCGGCGGGTGGCGACGGGGGACACGGGGGACGCAGTGGACCCGTTGGGTCCGGCGGAGGTCTTGGTGAGGTTGCTCATGCCGCCGCCACCCGCGAGCCGTTGGAGCCGTAAGTCTGGCCCGGGACCTGAGCTCCGGGGCTGATCAAAGGTGGCGCGTCGGGGCAGCGCAGATAGGAGAGCAAGAGTTCCTCCATGTTCGGGGTGTGGGCCTGCCACTGACCGGTCACCGGGCCGTCGGGGCGAATGAGGGCGGTGACCTGGCGTCCGCTGGTGCGGCATTCGACGACGGTGTGGCCGACGAGCTCCGCCGGAACGCCCTGGGCATGTCCCTGCCCGTGGCTGTCGCCCTCGCCGCTCCAGACGCCCTGCAACAGCACGTGGGCGCTGCGGAGCTCGTCCACATCACCGGCCAAGCGCAGTCCGCCCGTGGAGATGACGAGGAGGAAGTCGCAGACGCTCTCCAGCTCGCTGAGCATGTGGGAGGACATCAGCACAGTGGTGCCGTGTTCAGCGGCCTCGGCCAGCAACATGCTCATGAGCTCATGTCGTACCAGCGGGTCGAGGTCGGACATCGGCTCGTCGAGCAGCAGCAGGTCGGGGCGTTTGCCGAAGGCGAGGGCGAAGGCGACCCGGGTGCGCTGCCCGCCGGAGAGGGTGCCGATCTTCGCCTCCATGGGCACATTGCCCGCGCGGACGATGTTCTCGGCGGCCCGCTGGTCCCAGCCGGGGTTCAGTTCGCGGCCCAGGCGCAGCGTCTCGGCCACGGTGAAGCGGCGAAACAGCGGCTTCTCCTGGGCGAGGAACGCCGTACGCCGTCCGGCCTCCACGGATTCCGGTGCCGCGCCGAACACTTTGAGGGTGCCGTCCGTTGGCTCCAGCAGATTGGCGGCGATCGCCATCAGCGTCGTCTTTCCCGCCCCGTTGGGTCCCACCAGTCCGCAGATCCGGCCGGCCGGCAGCCGGAACGAGCAGTCCCGCAGGGCCCAGCCCCGACGGTACTTCCTGCCCACTCCGTAGGCCTCTATCGCCGACTCCTCCGCCGGGCCTGCGACGTCCATGGCATCCCTGGCGTTACTCACTGGTGCTCCTCATTTCCAAACTCTTTGCTGTTCCGGCGGCCGCCATGGTCTCGGCGTACCGCTGCTCCAGGACCGACGCGACCAGCGCGGTCACGTCCTCCCGCTCCAGACCCGCCTCGCGTGCCCGCGTCATCCACGCCTCCAGCTCCCCGCGCAACGGGGAGTCGGCACCCGCCTGGGGGCGGGCCAGTGACCGGCGTACGAAGGTGCCCAGGCCGGGCCTTGGCTCGACCAGCCCTTCGCGTTCCAGCTCCCGGTAGGCCTTGAGCGTGGTGTTCGGGTTGACGGCGCAGGTCTCGGCGACCTCCTTGGCGGTGGGAAGCCGGTCCCCCGGCACCAGAACTCCCAGCCGCAGGGCCTGCTTGGTCTGCTGGACGATCTGCTGGTAGGCGGCGATCCCGCTCCGCCTGTCGATGCGGAACTCCACGAACCTCACCCCCTTTAGCTACTCGATTAGTGGAATGATGATGGAGGGCTGATGCGAGACCTGTCAAACCAACCGGCTCCCACGGCCCCGGCGGGACAGAAACGTGACCGATTCATGACATGGGAATCCGCGGCCACGTTGGTCAGCAGGGCGGCCTCGATTCCCTCGCCCATGCCGTTGTGAGGGTGAGGTGTCCGGCGGAGAAGGACCAGTGACTTTTCTGGCTCTCCTGCCGTATGTGTGGGTGCCCTGAGCTGGTCTGATACGTGAAACACGCCGCTCTCTGTGAACCTTGAGGTGTCTAGCAACAAGGTTGA
>NZ_JBEXID010000182.1:0-6019 GCF_040608395.1 Streptomyces sp. NPDC005181 | reverse complement strand
AGTCCAAGCACACCTGCTCGAACTCCTCGGCATCGACGAAACAAGACCCCGCTGGCTGGAGACCTAAAACCCCATGTGCGAAGTCACCGGCTAGTCCGCCTGCTGGTCTCCATGTGCCGGAATCCGGGACCGGGCACACCCTTGGCAGGCCGTCACCTCACGCGCCATGGGTTGAGGAGGTGTCTGTCGATGAGTGCATCTGTCCTTACGTGGGAGCGACAGGGCCCCCAGCCCCTCAGGAGCGCCATGCTCAGGCCGAGCCGGTCAAGCCGGGCCTCGCTCCGGCGGGCCCGCCCACCACCGTGAGCAGGTCCACGACGAAGATCAGCGTCGAGCCCGCCGGGATCAACGGAGAGGGTGACTGCCTGCCGTAACCGAGACGCGGGGGAACAATGATCTCGCGCCGGCCGCCGACCTTCATTCCCCTTACCCCCCGGTCCCAGCCCTTGATGACCTTGCCACCGCCCACGGCGAACTTGAACGGCCGGTCCCGCTCCCAGGAGGAGTCGAACTCCCTTCCGGACGCGAACGTGACCCCTACATAGTGAACCTGGACGACCCTGCCCGGCTGCGCCTCGGGTCCATCCCCAACCACGAGGTCCCGGATCGTCAACTCGGTGGTCGCGACACCCTCCGGAACCACGATTCTGGGCTTCGTCAGTTCGCTCATCACGGTCCCATCGCTCGCCACCGGAATCCCTCGCACGGGCCGACCGGACACATGGACATTCCATGCGGCAGGCGATCACGCTACGGCAATGCCCGTGCTTCAAGGTGCACCCCGGGCCCCGGAGGCGGGTCAAGGACCGATCGATGCGCGCCCCGGAGTGACCGCGTAGGCACCTGCCCGCCGGATGCAATCCGGGCGGATATCGTCCACCTGCGGCGGAGTGTAGGCGGTGTCCACTACAGGGAAGTGGACACAGCAAGGCTGGCTCATCAGCTGACTGTCAGGAAGAACTTCCCGACCTCAAGGAGTTCCATGCCGTCAGTGGACCGCACTCCGTTCGATCTTGAGGCATATGAGACCAGGGCGCGTCTCGGGCCGTGTTTCGTCTGCGCGTTGCTCAAGGGAGACCCTGACTACAGAAAGGAGTCGGTCTACGAAAACGCTGACCACGGCGCGCTTGTGCATCGGTGGCGCCGGGCTCGCTTTCGGAGGCTGTGCACTGGTCCTGCGGCTGCTGTCGTTGATCCTCGCGGACCGCTCCGGGACCGCCGTGCACTCCACGTGGTGCGTCATCGGAAAGATGTGCCAGGCGAGCGAAGCTGACGTAGCCCCAGGTCAGGGGGATTTGCCGCTGCGCTCGAATGTCCTTTCGATGCTCGGAGCGTCAATCGAGCGTCACGATCCCAAGGCGTGTCCATCATGGCTCGTCCCTCGCAAGTGCGGCTTCAGATCGTCTGGTGATGGCTCCCGTGGGGTTGGCATGGTCGGTAGCCGCCTCAACGGGTCCAGCGCCCCAACGTACTGTCGAGCCCAGTCCAGCCATCGCCTCAACGCCTCAACTTCTGACAGGAGGCGCGTAACAAGCGGTCGTTGCCCGGGGCGGGCTGCTGCTGAGCCGGGACCACTCGCCTCGGCCCCCGGTTCAGTTCTCATTCCACGCCGTGACCAGCCCGGCGAGGGCGTCGGCGGCCTCCTCGGTGTCGCGGCCGTCGTCCGCGCGGGCGTGCCGGGCCAGCTCGACGTGGACGAAGCCGGCGTGTTCGCGCTGCGCCGAGCGGCCCTGGACGTTGGTCTTGCCCTCCAGCGGGCAGCGTGCCGCCCAGGCCCGGCAGACCCGCAGCCCGTCGTCGTCCATGCGGTCGGCCATGGCGGCCACCTCGACGGGCGCGGTCTCGACGGCGCCGGTGGAGACGACGGCGTCGTAGGGGCGGTCGGAGGAGTCGGTGAAACCGTGCAGCTGGACACCGGGCACCCCGCGCTTCTGCAGCTCCACGACGACCGTATGGAAGGCGCTGTCCTCGCGGTGGGCGACTTCGGCGGCGTCGTCCTCGCCGGCCTGGCGGTGCGCGCCGGCGAGGACGAGGGCGCCGCCGGGATTCTCCTCCAGGAGCCGGATACCGAGGGCCTCGGTGTCGCGGTCGGAGACGGGGTGCGGGACCTGGGCGTCCCAGCGGACGGTGGAGTCGGCGTTCAGGTACAGGCGGCCCCAGCGGGTGCTCTCGCCGGTGCCGGTGGCGGCGATCTCGTCGTAGCGGCGGCCGGAGTCGGTGTCGGTGAGGCGGGTGAGGCCGAGGCCGAGCGGAGCGAGCTGCCGTTCCGCCTCCTGGGCGTCGCCCGACAGCAGGCTTCCGACGGCCTTTGCCAGCCGCGCGCGCTGTGCCTTGCCGGGCGGAGTGTAGGGGGAGTCGGCGCGGAACTTCGCCGTGTATCCGAGGATGCGGCTGCGCAGGTCGACCAGTTCCCGGGCGCGCGGAACGGAGTCCTCCGAGCTCGGGGACGCGTTGGCCTGGCAACCGAACAGAGCCAGGAGCAAAACTACTTGGGCGAAAACGCGTAGGAAATGTGACCGCCTTGTGACAGAAATCCGATGGTTGCTTGTGAGGTTCATGTAAATATGACTCGGTGACATTCCGTAAGTCTCTCCGTATAGGTCGTTCGCTGGCGGTAGTGGCGATAGCCGCCGGTCTGACCGTGTCGTGCGGCTCCGAGGCCGCGCAGCCCCAGGCCAAGGCCGGCGGCCGCAGTTTCACCGTCGCCGCGGCCGGCGATATCCTCATCCATCCCGAACTGGTCGAGCAGGCCGCCAAAGATGCCGAGGAGACCGGGCACGGAGAGGCCGGACTGGACTTCGGGCCGCTGCTCGCCGGGGTGAAGCCCGTGATCAGCAAGGCCGACCTGGCAATCTGTCACATGGAGACGCCCGTCGGGAAGCCCGAAGGACCGTTCGAGGGATACCCGGAGTTCCTGGTTCCGCCGCAGATCCTGACCACCTTGAAGGACGTGGGGTACGACACCTGCTCGACGGCCTCCAATCACACCTTCGACCACGGGCTGAAGGCGGTGCGGCGCACGCTGGACGCCATGGACGAGGTGGGCCTCGGGCACACCGGGTCGGCGCGGACGCCGGAGGAAGCAGAACAGATCAACATCCGTGACGTCAACGGCGTCAAGGTCGCCCACCTCGCCTACTCCTGGGAGTCCTTCCTCAACCCCACGCCCGAGAAGGAGAGCTGGGCCTTCAACCGCTCCAGCACGGACGAGATCAAGAAGGCCGAGAAGCGGGCCCGCGACAAGGGCGCCGAGGTGGTGATCCTCTCCCTGCACTGGGGCCTGGAGCACTACAACGAGCCGAGCGTCCCGCAGTTGGACATGGCCCAGCGGATCACCGAGGAGACCGGGGTCGACCTGGTGATCGGGCACCACTCCCACGTGGTACAGCCGATCCAGAAGGTCAACGGCACCTGGGTCGCCTACAGCCTCGGCAACCAGGTGGCCCGGCACTCCTCGCCGACCGGCCTCACCGAGGAGGGGGCCATCGGCTGGTTCGAGTTCCACGAGACCGCCGACGGCTGGGACGTCTCCGCCCGCTACCGCACCACGCTGGTGGACGTCCCGCCCGAGATCGAGGCCGGGGAGAAGGCGCCCGAGAGCGCGGTCGAGGACCTCCGGGTGGTGGACGTCCAGCAGGCGCTGGAGAACCCCGAAGGGCTGTCCGCCGACCGGATCGCCCGCTATCGGCTGGCCGAGGACCGCACGCGCGGCTTCCTCTACAACCGGGGAGCGCCGGGCGGTGACGGCCTGAAGCGGCTGTCGCTGGAGAAGTGACCAGGGCCACACACCCCTGCGTGCCGATGGATACAACCTTGTCGGCGTTTATCAGTCTTTTCTGTGATGGCGTCTCGCTGCCGCGCAACAGCGGTGCTTCCTCCGGGCGCTGAGCACCCACAGCGACCAAGAAAGAAGACCGGTGACATCGACTCCTGCCGCGCCCCTCGTGCCGAAAGGCCGACGGCGCAGCCGCAGACGCGCGGACATGCCGCTGCTGGGCGGCATCCGGCCGCCGATCGCGCTGCTGTGCGTGCTGGTCCTCGCCCTCGCGGGCCTCACGGCCAAGGTGCTGGGACCGGGCGCGGAACCGGTCGTGCCGAAGGCAGTGCTCTCCTCGCAGCAGTACTTCGCCCAGGACGGCGCCATCGCCCTGCGCGCCTCGATCGACGAGCGGGTCACGGACCTCGAACGCACCGCCACCGCGCTGAACGCGGGCAGTGGGGCGGACCCCGAGCGCGTCCTGTCGGACCTGAGCAAGGCGTACCAGAAGTGGACCGGCACCACGGTGCTGGACCTGGAGAGCGGCAAGGTGCTCGCAGCCCGCGGGGAGCGCATCCCGCTCGCCTGGCTGGACAAGGACGTCCTCACCGGTGACGAGGCACTCACCCCGCGCATGGTGCGGCTGGAGACCGGCGACGTGCGCCTGATGACGATGGCCGTGCTGGACGGGAAGGAGGGGGCGCAGCAACTACTGATCGCCTCCAACAGCCTCTCCGTGCCCGCCATCAACCTGGGCCCGTTCCGCAGCATGGCCGTCGTCGCGCGGGGCGGCGAGGTCCTCGCCACCGCCGGCTTCGAGCAGTCCGAGGCACTCAACTCGGACGCGGAGCGCGAGGAACTCACCTTCCTGCAGAAGCAGATGACCCGGCTGTCCGACCGGGCCGCCGAGGAGACCGAGCAGAACCCCGTCAGCGCCCGGGAGCCCGGTTCCCGCGGCTACCCCGGCGTCAGCGGAACCCTGCTGGGCAAGGAGTACAACGGCCGCGTCGCCACCGCCGGGTACGCCTCCCTTGCCGCTTCCGACCCGGAGGACGGGGAGAGCGTCGCCGCCGGCCTCGGCCTCACGGTCGTCGCCATGCTCCCCGTGGTCCAGCAGCAGACCGTCACCGAGGACAGCCGGCAGCTCTTCGGACTGCTCGCGGCGGGCGCCCTGGTCCTGCTCGGCCTGCTCGCGGTCGCCGTGCTGTGGCTGACCGTGCAGCGTCCGCTGCTCGGACTGTTCCTGGAGTCCCGTCGGCTCGCCCGCGGCGACCGGATCCGCCCCGTCACGGTGCCCCGCTGGGGCGAGGCCGCCCGCATCGGCTCCGCGCTCGAGCGCACCCGCGGCCAGCTCGGCGGCGTGAGCGCCCCGGACGGTGCCACCGATGCCCGCCCGGCCGGCAGGTTCCGGGGCGGTGCGCGCGGGCCGCTGGCGCTGACGGCGGTGCTCCTGCTGCTGTGGTGCGTCCCCGTCGGACTCCTGCTCAACCGCACGGACGGGACCGTCAGCATCCCCGCCGCCATGGTCAACGACCAGCGCGACCGCACCGACCTGGTCGCCGACCGGGTCCGCCGGGCGCTGAACGAGGCCCAGGCCGACCTCGTCTCCACCTCACGCCTGATCGACACCGACGACCCCGCCGCCACCGAGACCCTGCTGAAGGACGCCCTCCGCGAGCACACCCGCTACCAGGCGCTGTACGTCGTCGGCGAGGACGGCGACATCGTCGCCCGGGCCGGCGACGACCCCCACGCGTGGAGCGCGAAGAAGGACCTGGCACTGGTCCGCGTCTCCGGCAAGGGCGAGAAGAAGCCCGTCGTCCAGACCGGGGCGCCCGTGCCGGAGCACGAGGGCACCACCCTCGTCGGCGAGGTGCGGGTGGAGTTCCTCAACTCGCTGCTGCAGCGGCCCGGCCTCGGCGAGGTCCGGATCGTGAACGCCGACGTGCAGACCCTCGCCGCCAGCGACGGCTTCCTCGCCTTCGAGGGGCTGTCGAACGACGCGCTGCCCGACCTGGTGCGCGCCGGCAATGTGCGGGTGGGCGCCGGGCCCGTGGAGAACGGCCTGCTCATCCGGGACGGCGGCGCCGTCACCGTGGCCGCCGCGGCGCCGTTCACCGGCGGCGGCGTCGCCTCCGACCTCGGCTGGACCGTCGTGAGCTGGCAGAAGCCCGGCTTCCACAGTTCGGCGGGGTTTCGGTGGGTCAGGTCGGGGATCGATGCTGGTCAGCGCGTTGCGGCTAGCGGCACGGGCTGAAAATG
>NZ_JBEXID010000181.1:0-6058 GCF_040608395.1 Streptomyces sp. NPDC005181 | reverse complement strand
TTTCCCTTTCCGGCGAGTCCGACTCTATCAGATCCTTTCGGGCCTGATTCCCAGTCAGTGGGGCTTGCCTTCCCGGCTGTTGGGCCGTTCCGACGAGTGAGACTTTAGCGAATCCCGGGCCCCGACGCTAATCGGGGTCACGCTCCTTCGAACGCGGATTCTTCATTTCGCAAATGCGCACGGAAAGTCGGGCGACACGCGTCGCTCGCTCGTTGTGGTTACTGCGGAATGGCTGTCCGGGGACCGACCGGGGTCGGCGCTCACGTCGGACAACTCGGAGCACACTACGGATGCGAACGGGCCGTGTCAACCTCTGGCTGGTCCGGGGTGTGGTGGAAGGCCAGTCGGTAGTCGCGGGGGCTGGTGGCCAGGTGCGTGGCGAAGTGCTGGCGCATCGTGATCTCGCTGCCGAAGCCCGTACGGCGGGCCACCTCGGGGAGGGGGAGGTCGGTGCGCTCCAGGAGCTTCTGAGCTGCGGCGATGCGCTGAGTGATCAACCAGCGCAGGGGTGTGGTGCCCGTCGTCGCCTGGAAGTGGCGGGCGAAGGTGCGGGGGGACATGCCGGCGCGGGCGGCGAGGCCGGCCACCGTGTGCGGTTCGGCCAGGTGGGTCAGGGCGTAGGCCCGTACCGCGGCGAGGGTGTCGGCATCCTGGTCGGTGTGCGGGGTGGGGTGCTCGATGAATTGGGCCTGGGTTCCCGTGCGGAACGGGGCTGTGACCATCGAACGGGCGATCGCTGCTGCGGCTTCCGCGCCATGGGTCGTACGGACGAGATGAAGGCAGAGATCGATACCGGCCGCGGTGCCCGCTGACGTCCAGATGTTGTCGTCATGGAGGAACAGCGCGTCCGGGACGACCGTCACGCGGGGGTGGTGGGCGCGGAGGAGGCCGGTGAGGTTCCAGTGGGTGATGGCCCGGCGGCCGTCGAGGAGGCCTGCCTGGGCGAGGGTGAACGCGCCGCCGCAGAGCGCGGCAATGGGCGTGGAGCGGGCGTGGGCGAGGCGGAGGGCTTCCAGGACCGGGGCGGGGGCGGGTGTCAGGTGGTCGTCGAGGCCGGGGACGACGATCAGGTCGGCGCGGGTCAGCCAGGCGAGGGTGCGGTCCGGGGTGAGGGAGAGACCGCCGCGCAGGGGAATGGGGTCCGGGTCGGCGGCGGTGCGGCGAAGGTCGAAGGGCGGTACGCCGCGGTCGGTGCGGTCCACACCCCAGACCTCGGTGATGACCGAGACGTCGAACGCCCGGACGCCGGGGAACGAGACGAGGGCGATGCGGGCGGGGGCGGGAACGTGTCTGGGCGCCATGGTGGCAGTAAAACATCGATCGATGGCTTTTTGACCCCTGGGTGATACAGGCGCGAGGCGGCAGCATCGTTCTCATGGAGATTGCAGAGAACGCAGCGCTGGTCGTGGTGGACGTGCAGGAAGGTTTTGAGGAGGAGGGGCACTGGGGGCCGCGGAACAATCCCGAGGCGGACCGGAACATCGCCGAGCTGATCGATGCGTGGCAGGGGAGCGGGCGCCCCGTCGTGTTCGTACGGCATGACTCGACGAAGCCGGATTCGCCGCTGCGGCCCGGATACCCGGGGAACGCTTTCAAGGGATACGTGGAGGAGCGCCGGGGGAAGGGCAGTGGGCCCGAGCTGTTTCTGACGAAGACCGTCAATTCCGCCTTCTACGGGACGCCCGATCTGGGTGCGTGGCTGAGCGAGGGCGGAGTGCGGCAGATCGTGGTCGCCGGGATCCAGACCAATATGTGCGCGGAGACGACGGCGCGGATGGGCGGGAATCTCGGGTACGAGGTGCTCTTCGCGCTCGATGCGACGTACACGTTCGACGCGGTCGGGCCGTGGGGGTGGGAACTGAGCGCGGACGAGCTGGCGCGGGCCACCGCTGTGACGCTGCACAGCGGCGGGTTCGCGAAGGTCGTGGCGACTGCGGAGCTGGTGGCGGCCGCGAGGAAGTGAGGCTCAGCCGTTGCCCGAGGCCAGCTCGCGGCTGCGGTCGCGGGCTGCTTCGAGGGCGGCGATCAGGGCGGCGCGCACGCCATGGTTCTCCAGCTCGCGGATGGCGCTGATGGTGGTGCCTGCCGGGCTGGTGACGGCTTCGCGGAGCTTGACCGGGTGTTCACCGCTGTCGCGGAGCATCACCGCGGCGCCGATGGCGGCCTGCACGATCAAGTCGTGGGCCTGGGCGCGGGGCAGACCGAGCAGGATGCCCGCGTCGGTCATCGCCTCGACGAGGAAGTAGAAGTACGCAGGCCCCGAGCCGGAGAGCGCGGTCGCCGCGTCCTGCTGGGACTCGGGGACGCGAAGGGTCTTGCCGACGCCGCCGAAGATCTCTTCGGTGGCGGCGAGGTGTTCGGTGGTGGCGTGGCTGCCGGCGGAGATGACGGACATGCCCTCGTCCACGAGGACGGGGGTGTTCGGCATGACACGTACGACCGGAGTCCTCGCAGCGAGGCGGTCCTCGATGAAGCCGGTCGTGATGCCGGCGGCGGCGCTGATGACCAGGCGGTCGGCGGTGACGTGAGGGGTGAGCTCGTCGAGGAGCCGGCCCATGTCCTGGGGCTTGACCGCGAGGATGAGGATGTCGGCGCGCTTGGCGGCCTCGGCGTTGGTGACGGACTCGACGCCGTAGCGGGTACGGAGTTCCTCGGCACGCTCGGAGCGACGGGCGGTGACCAGCACGTCGGCGGGACGCCAGCCCGCCCGGATCATGCCGCTGAGCAGGGCCTCGCCGATCTTGCCGGTGCCGAGGACTGCGACTGTGTGGGTCATGCGGTTCACCCTCCGGACGGTGCGGTGGTACGCGGTTCTGGTGGTACGTCGTCGCCGCCATCCTCGCACCGGGGCCCTAGGCGGTGCGGCGGCGGAGGGTGGCTGCGCCGAGGGTGAGGACGAGGAGGGCGCAGCCCGCCACGACCAGGACGTCACGGACGAAGTTGCCGGTGATGTCGGTGTGATGGAGGACTTCGTTCATGCCGTCGACCGCGTAGGACATGGGCAGGACGTTCGAGAGGGCTTCGAGGAAGGGCGCCATCCGGTCGCGTGCGATGAACAGACCGCAGAGCAGGAGCTGCGGGAAGATCACGGCGGGCATGAACTGGACGGCCTGGAACTCGGATGCGGCGAAGGCGGAGACGAACAGGCCGAGTGCCGTGCCGAGCAGGGCGTCGAGCAGGGCGACGAGGAGCAGCAGCCAGGGGGAGCCGATCACGTCGAGGCCGAGCACCCAGGCCGAGAGCGCGGTGGCCAGGAGGGACTGGAGGATCGCGACGGCGCCGAACGCCAGGGCGTAACCGGCGATCAGGTCGCCCTTGCCCAGCGGCATGGCAAGGAGGCGTTCCAAGGTGCCCGAGGTGCGTTCGCGGAGGGTGGCGATCGACGTCACCAGGAACATCGTGATCAGCGGGAAGATGCCGAGCAGTGAGGCACCGATCGCGTCGAACGTGCGCGGGCTGCCGTCGAAGACGTACCGCAGCAGCGTGATCATCACGACCGGGATGAGGAGCAGCAGCGCTACGGTGCGCGGGTCGTGGGTCAGCTGGCGCAGCACGCGGCCGGCGGTGGCGAGGGTGCGGGCGGAGCTGAGGGCCCGGGGCTTGGGTTGCGCGTGGGGGGCGGCGGTGAGCTGCGGGGTGACTGGGGCCTGCTGCGGCGTGTTCGTCGAGCTCATCGGGCGTTCTCCTGACGGGTGGCGGCCTCGTCGACCAGGTGGAGGAAGGCTTCTTCGACGGTGGCGGTGCGGGCGTCGGTGCGCAGCGCCTCGGGGGTGCCGTCGGCGAGGATCTCGCCCTCGCGCATGAGGAGCAGGCGGTGACAGCGCTCGGCCTCGTCCATGACGTGGGACGAGACGAGGAGCGTGGTGCCGTGGTCGGCGGCGAGGCTGTGGAAGAGGTTCCACAGATCGCGGCGGAGTACCGGGTCGAGCCCGACCGTCGGTTCGTCGAGGACGAGGAGTTCGGGAGTGCCGAGCAGGGCGGCGGCGAGGGAGACACGGGTGAGCTGGCCGCCGGAGAGGGTACCGGCGAGGGCGTCCGCGTGGCTGGTCAGGTCCACATCGGCGATGGCCCGGGCGACGGTGGCCCGGCGGGCGTCCCGGTGTCCGCGGCCCGGCTGGAGGATGGCCGCGAAGTAGTCGAGATTCTGCCGGACACTGAGGTCGGTATAGACCGACGGTGCCTGGGTGACGTACCCGATGCGCGGGCGGAGGGTGGGGTGGCCCGCAGGAGTGCCGAGGACGTCGAGGGTGCCGGTGACCTTGGCCTGAGTGCCGACGACAGCTCGCATCAGGGTGGTTTTGCCGCAGCCAGAAGGGCCGAGGAGGCCGGTGATCCTGCCCGGTTCGACGGTGAAGTCGAGACCGCGCAAGACCGTTCGATTGCCTCGTACGACGGTGAGGCCACGGGCCGCGATGGCGACGCCCGAAGAATTCATCATGTGATGAATATTGATCCTCGTGACGCCGCCACGTCAAGAGACCTTGCGGTACGGGCGTGGGGCTGTCGGGGACGGGTGGGGGCCCTCGCTTCGGCGTGACGGTCAGCGCGTTGCCACGCTGAGGTCGACGACGTAGCTCTCCTCGACCTTGCCGTCCGGGAAGAGCTCCGCCAGACGGTCACGCTCTTCGGTGAGGAATCGGCGGGCGGGTTCCTCGCCGACGACAAGGAAGGCGGAGTGGCTGCCGAGGTTGGCGAGGTGGGTGTCGATCGACACCCGGCGGGTCCAGGGCACCGTGCGGTGCACGAAGCCGAGCCCGGTCGGCAGGTCGCGGGTGCGGGCGGGCGAACCGTGGGCGCTGTCGTCGGCGCCGAAGAAGCGCCGGAGGCGGGCATCCTGCTCGGCGATCCAGGGGACGGAGTGGTCGGAGACGTTCCACCAGAGCGCCAGGGCGCCGCCGGGGCGCAGTACGCGGAGGGCCTCGTGGGTGGCGAGGGCCCGGTCGGTCCAGTGCCAGGACTGGGCGTACGTGATCAGATCGGCCGAGGCGCCGGCGAAGGGCAGGCGGTTGCCGTCGCCGCGCACGATCGGGATCTGTGGGAGCAACCGGTGGAGTTCCGCCGCCATGCCGGGGCCCGGCTCGACGGCCGTGACGTGGGCCCCCGGTCGTGGAGGAGGCGGGTCGAGATACCGGTGCCGGCGCCGATGTCGAGAGTGCGGGCGCCGCGCAGGGGGCGGCCGGTGAGCTCTTCGACCGTGGTGAAGAGAGCGGGCGGGTAGCCGGGGCGGGCCGCGGCGTACTGGGCGGCGGCCCGGTCGAAGGAGAGGGCGCGGGGGTGCGGGTGGCGAGTGTGGCGGGGGGGGGTGGGCGGGTCCGTGTGGGGCATGGGGGCATCGTCGCCCGGGTGGGGCTACTTGCGCCGGGGTTTCCTGGCCTTGGCCGTCTTGCGGCCCGCCGGGTTTCCGGTCCTCGTCGAGCGGCGCTTCGCGTACCGGGCGAGGGCCGCCTCGTACTCCGTACGCCGTAGCTTCTCGCCCGGCGCCTCCAGGAGCGAGCGGAAGAAGTACGCAAGCAGCGAGCCGATGAAGCCGATCGTCTTCAGACCGCGCAGGCTGTCCTCGCGGGCCTGGTCGGCGGAGCGGCCGCTGAACCCTTCCCAGGTCTTGCGGAAGGCGACGGCGCTGCAGATGGCGAACATCAGGACGACCAGGATGCCGACGAGGCTGCCGACATCGGCGATCTCCAGGCCCTGGTAGGCGAAGCGGAGCACGAAACAGGAGGCGACGGCCGCGGCGAGGGAGCCGAGGGCGACGCCGGCGCGGCGGAGCCCGTAATGACCGTCGTGCTCGACCCAGGTCGTGCCGAAGAAGCGGATCGGCTCGGGCTGCGGGCCGGGGGCGGTGGATCCGGACTCGGGGCCGCTGGGGGCTTCGCTGTTCTCGCTCACGAGGTCGATTATCCCCGGGAGACGACGGTAGGTAGCTGCGGTGGCGCTGCCCCGGGTGCGGGGCGGGGCCGCACTGTCCGGTCTCGGCCGCGAGTCGGCCCGGCGGCGGCCTGATCCGCGGCGCGTGCGCGTCGGCCCCCCGCGCCGACAGGTCGCCCGGGGCCGCCAGGGG
>NZ_JBEXID010000180.1:0-6167 GCF_040608395.1 Streptomyces sp. NPDC005181 | reverse complement strand
GGCGAGGGGGTGCCCGGCGCGCTGACCACGGCGGAGAAGGATGAGCTCCAGCGGCTGCGCAGGGAGAATCGGGAACAGCAGCAGACGATCGAGATGCGGTAGCTCGAGGTGCCCGAGTCGATGCGGGTGAGGGCACCGGGCGCCCCGTTTGCCATGGCCTGCTTCTGCATGTTGAGGACCGCGGTGACAGAAGGGTCGGGCAGGGAGGAGGTGGCTGCGGCGGCAGGGGAGGAGGCCAGGGTGGCCATCACGGCGGAGCCTGCGAGCACGATGCTCACGTTCTTGATGCGCATACGAGTCTTTCTGATATGAGGTCAGGTGGGCGCCGTCCGGTCCGATGGAGCCGCCGACGACCGTCACAGCGAAGAGAACTGAGTGAACGTCATACCGTGCCCCGCGCCCACGCGGGGACGGGCGATGAGGCGGCGCCGACTCAGGGGCGACGCTGGATGCATAGTGACACTGTGACACTATGACGTGTGGTCAGTGACAGTCACGATGCAATGTGATCCGCCCAGCCGGATCCCCAGCGGAGGTCAGAGGAATGGGGCCGAGCTGAATCCACCCTCAATGTGGGGCCGATGGTGCAGCACCGTGATGGGGAGACACCATGCCCACTGTCTGACCACACTGTCCTGGGACGACGCGGCTACCTCGGCGCGGTGACCGACGGCGTCTGCGGGCCCCACACCCCCGCGCAGCGTCGCCGCACGTACGCCCCTGGCTTCCCCTCCTGGCTGATGATCAGCATGAGGACCACCATGGTGATCAGGATGACCAGGCCGTGTGTCTCGCTCCAGCCCTTCTCGTCCGGCATGTACACACAACCGCTTGATCACTCCCGCGGGACGGCGGGGCCAGGGCGGGGGTTGACGCGTGCCATGCTGGAACTTCCGGTTTATGGTGGCGAGCGGGGAAAGCGGCAGGGTGAGGACAGTGACACGGGCGAGCCGGACGAGGATCTGGGACCGGTTCTCGGCCTCCGACCCCGGACTGTTGCGGCTGATGGCCGGCCTGCGGACAGTCGGCGCCATCGCGCTCACGCTCGCGGTCCTGGCGCTGCTCAAGGCCGATGTGAGCCACATGGTGGCCGGTGCCATCGCGGCCATGGTCGCGACCTTCGCTATCAAGGAGAAGCAGCGGCGCGAACAGGCCATCACGCTCGCGCTCGGCCTGCCCGTGGCGCTCGTGGCGATGTCACTAGGAGCGCTGTTGAGCACCGAGGTCGTCGCGGGCGACCTCTTCTTCCTCGCCTTGATCTTCGCCGCGGTCTACAGCCGCCGGTTCGGTGATCGCGGTACGGCCCTGGGACTCATCGGGTTTCAGATCTATTTTGTGTCCCTGTTCGTCAGGGCCACAGTCTCCGCGCTGCCGGGGCTGTGCGGAACACTGGTCGTCGCGTTCGTCTGCAGCGCGGTCGTGCGGTTCGGCCTGGTTGTTGAGACGCCCGAACGCATTCTGCTGCGACTGCGCGAGGCCTTCCGCACCCGCATCGCCCAATTGGTGTCCGCCCAGATCGAGTTGCTCGACGCCGGGCCGGACCACGTCGAGAAGGCGCTGGAGGACGTACGCCGACACACCGCGCGCCTCCACCAGAGCGCGATGATGATCCAGGGGCGGCTGGAGGAGGGCACCAGCGACAGCGCCACCGCCTTGCTCGTCCAGCGCCGTGTCGCCGACGCCGAGATCGCAGCCGAGCGGCTCGGCCTGCTCATCCTCACCGCGCGCAGCTCCGAACGCGCCGATACGCTCACGCTTCATCTGCCGCACGCGCCCGTGCCGGCGCCCGGCAACCGACTGCGGACACAGGACGACATCACCGCGACGCTGCGCCGTGATCTCAATGCATTGCGCCTGCTCGTCGCCCGCCCGGCCTCGAACAATCGCGGCGCCGCGGTGGCCCACCTGCGCAACCGGCTGCTCGGCTATCGGGACGAGGAGAATCTGCCGCGCGCCTCGGCCCCCGTCCAGGACGTCTTCCGCGGCATCGGCGAGGCGGCGCGCGCTGTCATGGGCCTGCGGCTGGCCCTCGACGGGCCCCAGGACGAGTCCGACGACACACCTGCGACGACGCGTTCCCGCGAGGAACTGGACGCCGAGGACGTCGCCATCGCGCAGGCCGAGGAGACCGAGCCTGTCGAGGATGTCCACAAGGGACTGGAGCGTCCCACGACCCGTGCCGCGGTCCAGGTATCGGTGGGTTCGGCGCTGGCCATCGTGGGCGGGGAGTTCCTCTCCAGTCAGCGCTGGTACTGGGCGGTGCTGACCTGCTGGGTCGTCTTCCTGAACACGGCATCCACCGGGGAGATCCTGGTCAAGGGCTACCGTCGGCTGCTGGGCACGGTCCTCGGCGTCGTCGCCGGTGTCGGCCTGGCAGGCCTGGTGGGCCACCACACCTGGACGGCTTTCGCACTCGTGCTGCTGTTCATCTTCGCCATGTTCTTCACCGCGCCGCTGTCGTACGCCCTGATGTCCTTCTTCGTCACGGCGGCACTGGGGCTGCTGTACACCCTGCTCAACACATACAGCTCCGCGGTGCTCGTCCTGCGCATCGAGGAGACCGCGCTCGGCGCCGCCTGCGGAGTGATCGCGGCGGCCGTTGTCCTGCCGGTGCATACCGATCGCCGTACCGACGAACTCCTCGGCACGGTGCTGACCCGGCTCGGTGACGTCACCGATGCCGCGGTGGAGCAGCTGAGCGGCGGGCCCGCACGCGATCTGCTGGACATGGCCCGGGAGCTCGATACGGCACTGGAGGATCTGCGGTCCTCCACGCAGCCGTTGACCCACCCGATCACCCCGCTGCGGACCCGCCGCCAGACCGCTCGCTACGTCGTGGCGCTGCTGGAGACGTGCGCCTACCACGCGCGTTCGCTGGCAGCGACGGCCGAACTCCTCCCGAACAGCAAGAGCGTGGCCGCGGACCCCCTCCTGAAGGGGGCAGGCCGGCGCATTGCCCACAACATCAACGTCCTCGTCGCGCGTGTCGAGGACGACGACAGCGACGGCGTGGTGGAGACCGGCGCGAGCCTGGCCTCCATGCTGGAGACGGACAAGCCCGGCTCCCCCCGGCACGACCGTGTCACGGACCGTGTCCTGCGGCATCTGCAGCGCCTGGACGAAGGGCTGATCGGTCTCGCCCGCCCCCTCGGGGTGGTGTCTGTCGCCACACCCGACCGGGCGTCGTCTCGGGGCGGGGGCGGGGGCGCGTAGCCGGGCCGGCGTTGCGGCGTTCAACCGACGTTCTGCAGAAACCGGTGGGTGTGGATCCCGAAGTACGGGAACGACTGGACGGTGTGTCCTCGTCTCCTGGCGTGGGGCGCGACTCGGATGATGCTCATGGCCGGCCGACAGCGCTCGCAGATGCGCCGGCACTGCCTCCAAGCGAAATCCGATTCGGCCGAGACGGGTCGGTGCCGTACAGTTCACCGTACCGACGCGGGGTGGAGCAGCTCGGTAGCTCGCTGGGCTCATAACCCAGAGGTCGCAGGTTCAAATCCTGTCCCCGCTACTCAAACGTGAAGGCCCGGTGGATACCGGGCCTTCACTGCGTCTGGCCCCGCTCGAACCTGGTCCTTTGCGCGACCGCCACTTGATGGTCAGCGGGGGCTTCAGGTTGCCGACTGATCGGTGTGATTCGTGCAGCCGGGTTCAACATCGGCGCTTGCCTGGGCGAGGATCGCCTCGATGTGGGCTGCGGCCTGTCTCCAGACGCTGAGGAACTCTCTCTTGTCTACCTGTGTTTCGCGCCAATGCGAATTCTCGTCCTGGGAACGGAAGATGAACAGGATCGCGCGGTTGGTCAACTCGGCGTCGACCTGCATGTGGTCGAAGGTGTCACCCAGGCTCAGCTGATACCGCTCATGCGGTTCGCCGCTCTCGGCCAGGCAGGCGAGGTCTTGCAGGTTGCAGTAGTGCGGATAGAACGCCGTTGTACTTCCGTCGCCTATCGGCCAGCCGTTGAGCAGGACCTGGAAGAGCCCGAAGCGTCGCAGGGGCATGTACTCAAGTACCACGATCTGGAAGCCGCCCGGCGATCCGAATATGCCCACAGACTCTTATTCTCCAGGGTGTCGGCCAGGTACGGCTTAAAGGGATCGACTCGCACGCGGCCGACAGTGCTCACGGAAACGCGGACTCTACACCGGTGGTGTAGGTTCCTCTTGATCATCAGCACTGGTTCCTGCGGAAATGCCAGAATCCGGGCCTCGTGAGCAGTAGCCCTGTCGGCTGGGTGTGAGCAATCCGGAGCCGACAGACTGCGAGGGTGATTACCCTCCGTGGTGCCACCCGGCCGCGCCTCGTGCTGTGTTCGTAAACGTTCGCCGTGTTCGGCCTTGGCCTGTGCAGCTGCCAGCCGGGAAGGCGTTGACCCTCCGCGTGGCGGCGGACGCCACACGCGCCGGGCGGCGGTGCTGTCCTGGATCGGCTGGTGCTCCGAGTACGGCTACAACGGCCCTCAGGAGATGACCGTCGGTCTGCTGATCGCCCGGCGGGAGGTTCATCTGCGGGAGAAGACGCTGGGGCGAATGCTGTACGAGACCGCGGCCCGCGCGGAGGAGATCCTCGGCGTCGACATCGATGACCTGGACTTCGCCGGACGCCGCTGCCCAGTTAAGGCCAAGGGCGTCCGGTCCAAGGCCCGCCGCCGCGGCTAGGTCCGCGAGGACTTCGTGCTTGAGACCGTCTTCTGGGACGCCGGCACCGCCCGGCTGCGGCCTCAGCCCACTGCCTTCTTCACGAGGGCGCTGATGAGCTTTCGTCGGCCGCGGTCAGCTCCTTCAGGGCGTAGGCGGTCGGCCACATCGCGCCCTCGTCGAGTGCCGCCTGGTCGCTGAAGCCCAGCGTGGCGTACCGCGACTTGAACTTCTCCGCGCTCTGGAAGTGGCAGACGACCTTGCCGTCCCTGGCGTGCGGGCATCCCGTACCAGAGCTTGGGCGCGAGGTCGGGAGTGGCGGTCTTGACGATCTCGTGGATCCGCTCGGCGAGGACCCGGTCCGCTTCCGGCATCTCGGCGATCTTCGCGAGCACGTCCTGCTCCGCTGCCGCCTCCTTCTCCGCCCGGGACGAACCACGCCGCGCCGCCGTCTTCTTCTGCTCGCGTGCGTGCTCCTTCATCGCGGCCCGCTCCTCGGCGGTGAATCCGTCGTACTTCTCGGCGGTCGTGCCGGAGTTCTCGGCGGGCGACTTCGTGGACGGCATAGCAGGTTTCCTCTCGTACAAGGTGAGACACGGCGGTGCGGAAGTACAGGATCGGAAGTCAGGACGGTGTGGGAGCGGGCGGCGCGGCGGCCTCCCAGGCGAAGCCGTCCGGGTCGGTGAAGGCGTCGGCGGTGCTGCCGAGGACGATGCGGTGCGAGCCGGTGCCGTCGGCGGGGACGCCGAGGTCCTTGGCCAGCGCGCGGCGCTTGTACAGCGCCAGCTTGACGGGGCTGGACTGACCGGGGGCGAACTCGGCGTACTTGCCGCCGAAGCTCTTGGCCACGGTCAGGCCCCGGCCTACGTAGAACTGCTTGGTGGCCTTCACGTCCTCGACACCGAGCAGCAGGACGACCTCGTCGATCTCGCGGGTGGCGGGGCCGGTGTCCTTCTTCGCCGAGGTCGCGATCTTCCAGATCGTCCCGTCCGGGGCCTGGACGACGCCGCCGTAACCCCACAGCGACTTCGTGACGGGCTTCAGCACCGCGGCACCGGCGTCCACGGCGGCGGCGACGAAGCCACCGGCTGACCCCCATCGAATACGAAACCGTCATGACCACACCGGCCCTCCAGGCCGCGTGACCGGACCTGTCACCCAACCCTGCATCAGACCCCTGAGTGTCGTCCAACAGTCATGACGTTGTCGACGCTTACGCGATAGGTGCGGGGGTGTGAGTTCCGGTAGCGCCGTGGACGAGTGCTCGTTCTGCCTGTGCGAGTCTGCGGATTGCCTGGGCCAGTTGACTCGAAGGGAGCGTGTACGGCAGTCGAATGTTGCGTCCGAACGCGCCTCCGATCCCGAATCGTGGTCCGGCCGCGATTGTCACTCCGTGGTCAGGCGCCATGGCTGCAAGCCTCAAGCTGATGGGCTCAGCTTGATCTTTAAGGCTGCTGCTCGGCCCCGCCGCGTCTAGGCATATCCGTTTTGCGCTGTTTCTTGCCGACTGGGTGGCGGGGTGCGGGTGTG
>NZ_JBEXID010000179.1:0-6600 GCF_040608395.1 Streptomyces sp. NPDC005181 | reverse complement strand
ACACATAAAAATTCAGTCTCAGTCATTATGGTGTGGCGGGGGGGGCCGGCGGCCCCGCCCCCCCCCCCCCGCCGCGACCCTCACCTGTCTTCTTCGGCCGATCGAATCGCTGGGTCACCGATCGGCCGCGGCGACGTCAACCGGCCGGGCCTCCGAAGATGCTGCCGTTCCCGTTCCCGTTGCCTCCCCCGGGGTTCCCGGGAGACGACGACGGCCCGGTCGGGGTGGGCGTACCTCCCGTGCCGCCGCTGGTAGTACCGGGGGTGCCGCCTGTGCCGGTGCCACCGCTGTTGTTCTGGCAGTTCCAGTCCCATGCCCCGCAACTGTTGCTCGGGTCGGAGGTCGGAACGGAGGGAGTCGTCGAAGGCGTCAAGGACGGCATGCTCGAAGGAGTCTCCGACGGCGTGGCGCTCGGCGTCGGCGAGGGGCTCGGCACGCCGATCGTCTCGCCCCAGGGCTGCGGCTTCGGGAAGCTCTCGGGCGTCGTTCCGTCCAGCGCTTCGATCATGTAGTCGTGCCAGATCTGGGCCGGGAACGAGGCACCGTGGATTGTCTGCTCGCCACCCGTCCCGTACATCTTCTCGAACTTACGGTTCTGGTGCTTCTCGTTGTCGTCCAGCCGGTACATGCTGATGGCCGTCGACAGCTGCGGGGTGTAGCCCACGAACCAGGCGGACTTGTTGTCGTCCGTCGTACCCGTCTTGCCCGCCACGTCGCGGCCGGGGAGCTGGGCAGGTGTGCCGGTTCCCTTCTCCACGACGTTCTTCAGGACGTCGGTGACGTTGTCGGCGATGGCGTCGTCGAAGGCGCGCTTGTTGACCTTCTTGTGCCGATAGATGACCTCACCGCGAAGCTTGACCTCTTCGACCGAGTAAGGATCGTGCCGCATACCGCTGGTGGCGAAGGTGCCGTACGCCCCCGCCATCCGGATCGCACTCGGCTGGGACGTACCGATGGAGAAGGACGGAACGGTCGAGTCCGCCATGGACCTGTCGTCGCGCAGACCTGCGGCGATGGCGACCTCCTTCACCTTGTCGGTGCCTACGTCCATACCGAGCTGGACGTACGGGGAGTTGGCCGACCACTGCATGGCCTCGCGAAGGGTGATGTTGCCCCTCGACTCATGGCCGTCATTGGACTGCAGCCACTCCTTGCCGTTCTCATCGGTCCAGACCTCACCGTCGTACTTCTTGATCTTCAGCATGTCGTCGGCGTTGTAGATGCTCTTCGGCGAGACCTGGGTACGTGCCGAATCGACCTGGTCCTCGCCGAGTTTCGGGTCACGCTTGCCGTACTGCATCGCGGCCGTCAGCACGAACGGCTTGAAGGTCGAACCGACCTGCGCACCGGTGGTGTCGGCGTTGTTGGTGTAGTGCGTCGTCGCATCCTGGCCGCCGTAGATCGCGGCGATGGCACCAGTTTCCGGATCCACCGACGCGCCACCGAACTGAACGTGCGTGTCCGTCTTAGGGCGCTGCTTCGGCTTGATCTTGCTGTCGTAGACCTTCTTGACCGCGGCGTTGAGCTTGTTCACCTTGCTCTTCACGAAGGTGGTGTGGATCTCGTATCCGCCCTGGGCGAGCTTGTCCGCGGTGACGCCCGTGGTGTTGTTGTTGAGGAAGTTCGCCTTGGCCAGGTCCACCAGATAACCGATCTGGCCGCCCAACTTCGCAGTCTTCTTCGGCGGGTCCGGCGTGGGGAACCCCTGCTTCAGGTACTTCTGGCGATCCTCGGGCTTCATCCGGCCGTCCTTCACCTCTTCCTCGAGGATCCAGGCCCAGCGCGTCTTCGCGCGAGCCAGGTTCTTCGCCGCGGTGGCCTGTATGGGGTCGTACTCGGGCGCACCCGCCGGATCGTAGTAGGTCGCGCCCTTGAGCAGCGTGGCCAGGAAGGCACACTCGCTCGCGTCCAGTTCCCTGGCGTCCTTGCCGTAGTACGTACGCGCTGCGGCCTGGAGCCCCGATGCACCTCGTCCGTAATACGAGATGTTGAGGTAGCCCTCCATGATCGTGCGCTTGGTCTCCGTCTTGCCGACCTTGAGCGTGATGAAGAGCTCTTCGAACTTACGGCTCAGAGTCTGTTCCTGATTGAGCCGCGAGTTCTTCACATACTGCTGGGTGATCGTCGAGCCACCCTGGGTCTCACCGCCCTTGGCCATGTTGTACAAGGCCCGGGCGATACCCATGGGGTCGATACCACTGTCCGTTTCGAACGATTTGTTCTCTGCCGAGATGACAGCGTTCCGCATGGCTACGGGGATCTGCGAGTAATCGATGATCTGACGGTTGGTCTCACCACCCGTCGCGACCATCTGCGTGTTGTTAGCCCAGTAGTAGACGTTGTTCTGCGCCCTGGCAGCATCCTTCACCTTGGGCGTGCCGACCATCGCGTACGCCAGCCCGGCGAAGCCCATGAGCAGGCCGAGGAAGCCGATGCACAGACCGGAGACCAGCTTCCACGACGGCAGCCAGCGCCTCGCTCCGTACTTGCCGGCGCGCGGGTAGTCGATGAAGCGCTTCTTGACAGGAGGCTGATTACCGCGCCCCCGGCCCCGGCCGGGGCCTTCGCGCCCGTCGCCGCCACCGCGACGGCGACCCCCTCCGCCATAACCTGCGCCACCCCCCTCGGCGGCACGACGTCCGCCGCGCTGGGCGGCCCTCCTCGCCTCGGCGCGTCCGCCGTACGGACTCTCCCCGCCATAAGAATCGGAAGGTGACTCGACAGTTACTCCGCGTGACGGCGCTGCAGGGCGTCCTGAGGACGACTGGGCGGCTCGTCTGGCCGCGGCACGCCCGCCACCTTGCGGTTGCTGCGTTTTGCGACGGTGCTCGCTCATCGAACGACTACTCCTCGGGCAGGCGAGAACGCCTGGAAGCGGCAGTTGAGATCCGGTCCCCCCGAATTACGGACCAGCCCTGCGACAGGCTCATCCGCAGCCGATCCGGTCGGTCCGCGATGACTGACGCGCGCGGACGCCACACGGTTCCCGGTGGTCTGCATCCCGCACAGACTACGCACGCTCAAAACCCCCCTAGAGCCGAAGTTCACCCCAAATAACGCAAGTCGCTTCCTACGAATTGATGATGTGACGCCGTTCACGACGGTCCCCCTTGTCGCAACGCGATGAGCGATCTATCGTCTGGATGTATCGAGTCGATACATCAGCTCGGCATAGGGCTCCGCGAGAGCACTCGGAGTAAGGAGGAGGCGAAGTTGAGCAGACGCTCCGGCATCCTCGAATTCGCCGTACTCGGCCTGCTCCGCGAGTCGCCGATGCACGGGTACGAACTGCGCAAACGCCTCAACACCTCGTTGGGGATCTTCCGCGCCTTCAGCTACGGCACCCTCTACCCCTGCCTCAAGACGCTGGTCGCCAACGGCTGGTTGATCGAGGAGACAGGAAATGCTCCCGTCGACCTCCCACCCGTCACCGGCCGTGCGGTCGCCCCTGCTTCTTCACTGGCTGGGCGACGCGCCAAGATCGTCTACCGGCTGACGGCAGAAGGTAAGGAGCACTTCGAGGAGCTGCTCTCGCACACCGGCCCCGACTCCTGGGAGGACGAGCACTTCGCAGCCCGCTTCGCCTTCTTCGGGCAGACGGAGCACGAGGTGCGGATGCGCGTGCTGGAAGGCCGCCGCAGCCGGCTGGAGGAGCGCCTGGAGAAGATGCGCGCCTCTCTGGCACGAACCCGCGAACGACTCGACGACTACACACTTGAGCTGCAGCGACACGGCATGGAGTCCGTGGAGCGCGAAGTGCGCTGGCTGAACGAGCTCATCGAGAGCGAGCGGTCGGGACGGGATCGGCGACGATCCTCGCCCGAGAGCTCGGCTCCGCAGAATACAGCAGGAGAGACGGACGGCCTGCCCCGGCATCGGGGTCATACCCCGCCGGATCCGTCCGACGACACCGGCAAATGAAGTCCCGGCAGTTCCGCAGGGCCTTCATCGGAATCACCGAGAACACTCAACACAGGGAGCAACCGGAATGGGTTCGGTTCGCGTAGCCATCGTCGGCGTGGGCAACTGCGCCGCCTCGCTGGTGCAGGGCGTCGAGTACTACAAGGACGCCGATCCGGCCGGCAAGGTGCCCGGTCTGATGCACGTCCAGTTCGGCGAGTACCACGTGCGTGACGTCGAGTTCGTCGCCGCCTTCGATGTCGACGCGAAGAAGGTCGGCCTCGACCTCGCGGACGCCATCGGCGCGAGCGAGAACAACACGATCAAGATCGCCGACGTGCCGAACACCGGCGTGACCGTCCAGCGCGGCCACACCCACGACGGTCTGGGCAAGTACTACCGCGAGACCATCGAGGAGTCCCCCGAGGCCCCGGTCGACATCGTCCAGGTCCTCAAGGACAAGCAGGTCGACGTTCTCGTCTGCTACCTGCCCGTCGGTTCCGAGGTCGCTGCGAAGTTCTACGCGCAGTGCGCCATCGACGCCAAGGTCGCGTTCGTCAACGCCCTCCCGGTCTTCATCGCCGGCACCAAGGAGTGGGCTGACAAGTTCACCGAGGCCGGTGTCCCGATCGTCGGTGACGACATCAAGTCTCAGGTCGGCGCCACCATCACGCACCGCGTGATGGCGAAGCTCTTCGAGGACCGGGGTGTCGTCCTGGACCGCACGATGCAGCTGAACGTCGGCGGCAACATGGACTTCAAGAACATGCTCGAGCGTGAGCGCCTTGAGTCCAAGAAGATCTCCAAGACGCAGGCCGTCACCTCCCAGATCCGTGACCGTGATATGGGCGCGGACAACGTGCACATCGGCCCGTCGGACTACGTGGCCTGGCTGGACGACCGCAAGTGGGCGTACGTGCGCCTCGAGGGCCGCGCCTTCGGTGACGTTCCGCTGAACCTGGAGTACAAGCTCGAGGTCTGGGACTCCCCGAACTCCGCCGGTGTCATCATCGACGCCGTGCGCGCCGCGAAGATCGCCAAGGACCGCGGCATCGGTGGCCCGATCCTCTCCGCGTCCTCGTACTTCATGAAGTCCCCGCCGGTCCAGTACTTCGACGACGAGGCCCGCGAGAACGTCGAGAAGTTCATCAACGGCGACGTCGAGCGCTGACCCGACCGGCAACGGCGTGTCACCGTAGGGGCGTGACGAGCGGCAACGCTCCGTCTCTCCCACATCGTTGAGGGTCCCTGGGCAATCCGCCCAGGGACCCTCAACGTATGTGACCCTTGCCCTCATGCCTGTCGTACGTGATCTGCGCGTACTCCTGCGCCTTCGGAACTTCCGTCGTCTGCTCGCCGTACGGCTCCTCTCCCAGTCCGCCGACGGCGTCTACCAGGTCGCCCTCGCCGCACACGTCGTCTTCTCCCCGGAGAAGCAGACATCGGCGGGAGCCATCGCCTCCGCGATGGCCGTACTGCTGCTGCCGTACTCACTCATCGGCCCCTTCGCCGGCGTCTTCCTGGACCGCTGGCCGCGCCGCCAGGTCTTTCTGTACGGCAACCTGCTGCGCGCTGCCCTCGCCTGCTGCACCGCCCTGCTGATCCTCGGCACCGCGCCCGACTGGCTCTTCTACGCCTCGGCCTTGTGCGTCACCGCGGTCAACCGCTTTGTGCTGGCGGGTCTCTCGGCCGCACTGCCCCGGGTGGTCGACAGGGACCGGCTGATCATGGCCAACTCGCTCTCACCGACCGCGGGAACGCTCGCCGCCACGGCGGGCGGCGGCCTTGCCTTCGCCGTACGTCTGGTCGCGGCGGACTCAGATGCAGCAGTCGTGCTGCTGGGTGCGGGGCTCTACCTTGCGTCGGCGCTGGCATCCCTGCGCCTCGCGGCCGATCTCCTCGGGCCGGATCCGGACGGCCCGCGTCTCCGGCTGAAGGACGCCCTGGCCACCACCGCACAGGGACTCGTCGGCGGACTGCGCCATCTGGCGGAACGGAAGGACGCAGCACGGGCGCTGGCCGCCATCACGGTGATCCGGTTCTGCTACGGGGCGCTGACCGTCATGGTGCTGATGCTGTGCCGGTACGCCTGGTCCGACAGCGACTCCGGCGGACTGGCCCTGCTCGGCCTTGCCGTGGGGTTCTCAGGTGCGGGATTCTTCGCGGCGGCCGTGGTGACGCCCTGGGCGGTGGGGCGACTCGGCCGGTTCCGCTGGATAGCGGCCTGTGCAGCCACGGCCGCCGTCCTCGAACCAGCGCTGGGGTTGTGGTTCAGCCCCAGACCGATGCTGGTCGCGGCGTTCGTCCTCGGATTGGTCACCCAGGGAGTGAAGATCGCAACGGACACCGTCGTGCAGACCTCGGTGGACGACTCCTTCCGCGGCCGGATCTTCGCCCTGTACGACGTGCTGTTCAACGTGGCCTTTGTGGGCGCTGCCGCAGTAGCCGCCCTGGCCCTGCCTCCTGACGGCGAGTCGGCCACCGTGGTGATCGGAGTTGCCGCGCTCTACACGATCGTCGCAGTGGCGATGTTCCGGTGGAGCCGCGCCGCCGGGGTGCTATAGCGTGCGCGCGCCAAAACCTCCGGCAGCCGTAAGAGCCGAAGCGGTGTGGTTCTCTGCCTGACGCCGATGAAGCCGACGGGCTGATCTCAAAGCCGGCCGATGCGACGAGGGGCACTGTTTCACGTGAAACAGTGCC
>NZ_JBEXID010000178.1:0-6618 GCF_040608395.1 Streptomyces sp. NPDC005181 | reverse complement strand
CACCGGGCCAAGCGCCACGACGTCGGCAAGACGGTCAAACGCGCCGAGTCAATCAAGGAACACCAAGCCCGCCGAGGATAAACGCCAAGCTAAGAAGCCGTTTCTCAACCGGTCTTGGAACGTGCAGGTCGAACAGGGGTCCTGGTCGGGTGATCTTCCGGCGGTGCGGGCATGAAGGCAGGGCCTCTCGGTAGCTCGGGGATGGGAATCGAACCGAGCAATGCCGGGAGGCCCTGTTGTCGTTGTTGTACGCGCCCGCGCCTGTTGAGTTCAACTCGTCCGTCGTGTCGTGCGATTGCCTCGCGCACGCAGGAGGGCCGGGTGCACGTAAACACGAAGCCAGCCTTGGGACAGTCGGCTTGACGGCATCAAAGCCGGAGTAACCAGGGTGGTTCCCGGCAGGGGTAGTGGAACCATCCCTGGGCACAACGGGGCTGGGGCCGAGTCCAATCTTGCCGGTCGCCCCCCCCAACGCAGGCGGGGACGACATTCCCTCCCGGGGTGGTGCCCTCATCGGGACTCCCGAACCACCCCCGCGCCGGCGGGGACGACTGGGCGTGCGTCTTGCCGTGGCTGCCGTGGGTCGAACCATCCCGCGTGGCGGGGACGACTCGACCTACGGGACGTTCGTGGCTCCGACGAAGGAACCATCCCCGCGTGGGCGGGGACGACCCGCCGGCGGCCAGGGCGACGACGGCCAGCAGCGAACCACGCCGGAGCTGGCAGGGACGACGGTTCAGATTCCGTACTCCGTTATGCGCGCGCTCCCGCATCGCTCCCGAAGGGTTCCCGTCTCCGATGACACAAGTGCGCCATGTCACAAGAACGACAGCACCGGCCTCTTGAGCGAGGCAGAAGGTCGGCAAGAGGATCAGGACCTTCCAGTCTTGTTGGCAGCGCTTGAGGAGTTCGCCTTGCCCAAGGTTCCCATCCCCCGGTCCGGGCCCATCACGCTCGTCGTGGTGGCCGCCCTGGCACTCGGGGTCATGCCGGCCACCGCCGCGATATCCGCGGACCCGGCCGGTCCCGTGCAGCCCACCGCCGCCCACCAGGCACCCGGGGGCATCAGCACGCACACCGTCACCCTGATCACCGGCGACAAGGTGACGATCGGCACCGCCGCCGACGGCACCGCCGTGCGGTCCTTCGAAGGCGTCAACGGAACCACCACAGGTTTCCACCGCGCCGTCATCGACGGCTCGACGTACGTCTATCCCGACGCCGTCCTGCCGTACGTCACCACCGGGAAGCTGGACAAGCAACTGTTCAACGTGACCCGGCTGATCGCCGACGGCTACGACGACGCGCACACCTCCCGGCTGCCGCTCATCGTCCGTTACACCGCCGCCGCCGCGAGGTCCCGGACCCAGCCGAAGGTGGCCGGCTCGACCGTCGTCCGCCGGCTGGACAGCATCCAGGGCGCGGCCGTCGCGCAGAACCGCAAGCAGGCTCCGGCGTTCTGGTCCGCGCTCACCGGCGGATCCGGCTCGGCCGCCCGGTCGGCGCACCCCGCCTTCGCGGGCGGTGTCGCCAAGGTCTGGCTCGACGGCAAGGTGAAGGCCGACCTGGCCGACTCGACCGCCCAGATCGGCGCGCAGAAGGTCTGGGCGGAAGGCGACACCGGCAAGGACGTCAAGGTCGCGGTGCTCGACACCGGTGTGGACACCGAACACCCCGACCTCGCCGGGCAGGTCGACGCCACCGCCAGCTTCATCCCGGAAGAGCCGGAGATCACCGACTACCACGGCCACGGCACCCACACCGCCTCGACGATCGCCGGCACCGGCAGCGCCTCCGACGGAAAGGAGCGGGGCGTCGCCCCCGGCGCCCGGCTGGAGATCGGCAAGGTGCTCAACGGCCGCGGCAGCGGCCAGGAGTCCTGGATCATCGCGGGCATGGAATGGGCCGCCCGGGACCAGCAGGCCAAGATCGTCAGCATGAGCCTGGGCGGCGGTGGCGACGCCACCGACCCGATGAGCCAGGCGGTTGACCAGCTCAGCCGCGAGACCGGCGCGCTGTTCGTCATCGCGGCGGGCAACGGAGGCCCGCAATCCATCGGCAGCCCCGGTGCCGCGGACTCCGCGCTGACCGTTGGCGCCGTCGACTCCTCGGATCACCTCGCCAGCTTCTCCAGCACCGGCCCCCGCGGCGGCGACGCCGGGCTGAAGCCCGAGATCACCGCACCGGGCGTCGACATCCTGGCGGCCCGCTCCCAGTACAACGCGGAGGGGGGCTCCGGGTACTACACGACGATGAGCGGCACGTCGATGGCGACGCCCCACGTCGCCGGCACCGCCGCTCTGCTGGCCGCCGCCCACCCCGACTGGACCGGTCAGCAGTTGAAGGAGGCGCTCGTCAGCAGCGCCAAGGCCACCCCGTCGTACACCCCGTACGAGGCCGGCAGTGGGCGGGTCGACGCCCCGGCGGCGGTGCACGCCTCGGTCTTCGCGACCGCCAGTGCCTACTCCGGTTTCCACGCGTGGCCCCAGAAGCCGGGCGAGACCGACGTCCGGAAGGTGACGTACACCAACACCGGCGACGCCCCGGTCAGTCTGGACCTGGCGATCGACTCCACAGCCCCGGCGGGGCTGTTCACCCTCTCCGACAGCCGGGTGACCATTCCCGCGCACGAAACCGCCACGGTCTCCCTGACCGCGGACCTGGACCGGCTGCCGGCCGACCAGGCGATCAGCGGCATGATCACCGGTACGGACGCCAGCGGCGTGGTCCGCGCCCGCACCCTCATCGGCGTCGCCAAGGAGGGGCAGCGGCAGAACCTGACCATCGTCGCGAAGGACCGGCTGGGCCAGCCGCTCTCGGGCTACGCCATCCTCATCGCGGAGCACACCCTGACGGCGGTCGAGCTCGACGGGTCCGGCACCGGCACCACGCGGCTGCCCGCCGGCGACTACAGCGGTTGGCTCACCGCCGACGTGCAGGGCGCCAACGGGCCCCACTCGCGGGGTATGGCGCTGCTCGGCTTCGCCAACGTGACGCTGGACCAGGACCGGACCGTCACTCTGGACGGGCGGAAGGCCCGGCAGATCCTGGCGCGCGTGCCGAAGCAGGGCACCCTCGTCGCGCCGCGGCTGGACGTGCGGCGGACGTGGGTCGGCGGCGGCTCCTTCGAGACCTCCATGCTGCCCAACCCCTCCTACGACAGCATCTGGGCGCTTCCGACCGGCAAGAACGTCACCGACGGCGAGTTCGAGTTCGGTGCCCGCTTCCGCCTCGAGCAGCCGGCACTGACCGTGGGCACCGAGTCGGAGACCTACGCCGACCCGCTCGTCAAGCGCGCGGCCACGCCGCTGCCGGCCGGCACCCGGACGCTGACGGCGGTCTACGCCGGTGACGGTTCCGCCGAGGAGATGGCCCGGCGCGATGTACGCGGCAAGGCCGTGGTGGTGCGGGGCAGCGACCCGCACGGGATCCAGGCGCAGGCGGAGGCCGCCGCGGCCGCGGGCGCGCAGGTGCTCCTGGTCGTCAACGACGGCATCGGCCGACTGCAGCCCTGGGACGAAAACACCTGGAGCCCCGAGAGCCCGGCCCCGCTCACGGTGGCGACCCTCAACGCCGACCAGGGCGCCGACCTGATCGACGCGCTCCAGCGGGGCGAGGACAAGGTGAAGGTCACCTCCCATCCCACCACCGACTACCTCTACGACGTGGTGCACCACTGGTCCGGCGCCGTCCCCGCGGACCCGACCTGGCGGGTGAAGCCGAGCGACCTCGGCCGGGTGGACGTCTCGTTCCGCAACTACCGGCCCGGCAAGGCGATGGAGTTCCGCACCGACGTCTGGCGAGGCTGGGCGGTCTCCAACCAGGTGACGGCCCCCGCCCAGGGCGAGCGCACCGACTGGGTCACCGCCGATGCGGACTGGGTGGAAAACGCGATCATCGCTTCCGAGACCATGCAGCACTCGATCGGCGTCCTCCGCTACCCGGCCGGGAAGACCGGCAAGGTCAGCTGGTTCGGGCCGATCCAGCGGCCCCGGATGGGCCCGGTGACCTCTCAGCCGGTGCGCTACCTCGACGGGGTCTACATCCCCGCGCCCGGCTGGGGTGACTCCGGCACCGGCCATGTCGGCGATGCCCGCGGCAACTTCGACGTCAAGGACTGGATGTCGCTCTACCAAGGTGACCGGCAGCTCGACTGGGGCAACGCCGAGTACTTGCCGGTCACCGGGCTCGCCCCGGAGCGGCTGCCCTACCGGCTGGTGCTCGACAACGACCGGGCGGCCTGGGCCAACCCGTACTCGACGCACACCCTGACCGAGTGGAACTTCACCTCCGCCGCCACCGGAGCCGAGGCGGCCGAGCCCCTGCCGCTGATCCAGCTCGACTACGGGGTCGACACCGACAAGGCCGGCCGGGCGGACCGGCGCGCCACCCTGACGGTGACCGCCTCCCACCTGCCCGGCACGACGGCCGCCATCGCGAAGCCGTCCCTCGATGTCTCCTACGACGACGGGAAGACCTGGCAGCGGGCCGACCTGACCCGCGAGGGTGCCGGATGGCGCACGGGCCTGCACGCGCCCAAGTCGGCCGGCTTCGCCACCCTCCGGGTCACCGCCCGGGACAGCGCCGGCAACGACGTCTCGCAGACCATCACCCGGGCCTTCGGCCTGCGCTGACGTCACCTCACACAGCACCACGCACGGGCGGGGCCGCAGCCGGCGGCCCCGCCCGTCGGCGTCGTTCGCCGACCGCCCGGTTGTAGCGTTGTCGACCGACCAGGAGATCCGAGAACCCGCCGCCCGGCAAGAAGCCGACCTGCGTCGACACCGCGAACCTGAGGAGGCCTTCGCCGACGGCGAGGCGGCCATGGAGGCCGAGCGAACCGCCACCGGGAGCGACGGGGCCCGTCGCCGCGCCCTTGCGTACGAGCGGGCGCTGCAGGACGGCCGGGTTCCCGCCGCCGGACGGCCGCCACTGGGCCGATCAGCCTGAGCCCCAGGGGGAGCCTTACCCGGACACTTCGGGAGGAGGCTGTCCGTGTAGCACGGCGTTGGCTCTGGCCACGAAGGCATCGCATGCTTCCTGAGCTGCACTGCCACGCTGGAGCATGTCTGCCCTGTCGTCAGTCCGGACGATCGCGCTGGTGAGTTCCAGCACTCTGTGGGCCTGATCCGCGCGTTGTTGCACGTCTACCTGGTCGCTGATGAGCTTGAGGCGGGAGGCGCTGCTGCATGTCTCCACGTAGAGCCGATAGGACTCGGCTCGTGTGGCCGCAGCCTCGTCACTCAGGGGGTCGGCGTCTCAGCGTGACCATCGGTCGTACTGCGCACGGCGGTAGTCTTCGGCGAGGGCAATGAAGGTCGCCTCAATGGAACTGCAGCCTCCTTCATTCCATGCATCCCTGCAGGTCAGAAGCCTCATCTCAGAATCCCCCACACGCTTTGTATAGATAATTTCGTTTCTCAAACTTTGCATCCCTGCAGGTCAGAGGCTTCTACAAGCCAACCAACATGCATTTTCATTGAGGCGACACAACCCAGCGGCGCGCCGGGGCGGAAACCTCCGACCAGCTCAAGTACCTCGGCGAACGCATCCCGGCCACCTTCGTGTACTCCGCCATCGATGTCGAAACCTCATCACTGCTCAGCGGGGTCCGCGGGGCACAGATCGCCGGGCGTTTCAAGATCTTCCGTCACCGCCCGCTCGCCTACGCGACCGAGCAGGACAAGGCCGTCTGGGACGACCTTGTGCAGGCCATGGAAAGCCTGCTGCGGCTGCGGTCGCACCGGCCGGGAACGCTGGTCAAGCACGCCGCCTACCTCCACGCCCGCACCGGCGGACGTATCGGCAGCCTCTCTCACCTCGTCCGCGAAGCCGCGCTGGTCGCCATCGTCGAGGGCACCGAGCGGATCACGAAGGGATTGTTGGGCGAGGTGGAACTCGACGCATACGCCGAAACCCAGGCGCGGCCGAGCCGGCCCGTCCGGCGGAAGTGAGGCGCCCACTTTGGCACACCAGCACAGCAAGCCGACACACGGCCACACAGCCAGGAGCGGGCAGAAGAGAGGCAGTCGGGCAGCAGCCGGCGGGATCGTGCCCGCCATGGCCGAAGGTGCGGCGGGACGGGTAATGCCGCTGCGCGGGCAGCTGACGCTGTCGTTCGTGGCCAGGATCGCCGCCCGCTACCACCTGAGCATCAGAGAACTACTCACAGCTGTCACCGAGGTGGACGGCCTGCAGAACCTCACCGGGATGGTGTACCCGGACAGCGAGATCCATCTCAACGCCCAGGCCCGTGCCCGCGTGTCCGCGCTGGCCCCGCGTCCCCCTGCATGTGCTGGAGCGTGCGCTGCCCCCCTGGATGCGGGAAGAGCCGTCCGGCAAGTACGGGGCGGGCCCGGTCGGGCGGTTGCTGCGCGGCGAGGAGGCAGTCGAGGCCTGGGGACCAGCCTGCCCAGGCTGCACGGCCGCCCGTACGGGACGCCTCGTGCCCGCACGCCGGTACCTGACGCCCGAACAGCGGGTCTGCGCACGCCACCAGTACTGGCTCATGTTGAAGCTTCCCCTTGATCACGGACACCTGGAGACTGGGACCTGAGGTTCCAGCCCGAAGGCCATTGATCACCTCGCGGAGAATGTTCACATCCGGCAGCTCGGCCG
>NZ_JBEXID010000177.1:0-6723 GCF_040608395.1 Streptomyces sp. NPDC005181 | reverse complement strand
CGTACGCCACAGGAAGAACTGCTGGCCCGGCTCTTCGCCGATGTCCTGGGACTCGACGCCGTGGGTATCGATGACAGTTTCTTCGATCTGGGCGGCGATTCGATCGTCTCGATCCAGCTGGTGTCCCGGGCCCGGAAGGCAGGGCTGGTGATCAGCCCGCGGGATGTCTTCACCCACAAGACGGTGGCCGTACTGGCCACCATCGCCCGCGAACTCGAAGGTAAGGCGGATGTCCCTCAGCCGTCCGGCAAGCCGCTCCTGGCCCTGGACGACGACGAACTCGAAGAACTCGAAGCCGAATGGGGCGGGTTGAACTGACACCTCACTCGAAAAGCCACCTCACCCGATAAGAGATGAAGGAAAACATCATGGAAAATCCCTTCGAGAACCAGTCCGGACAATTCCTGGTACTGGTCAACGCGGAAAACCAGCACTCCATCTGGCCGTCCTTCGTGGAGGTTCCGGAAGGCTGGAGCGCGGTGCACGGCCCGGACAGCCGTCAGTCGTGCCTGGACCATGTCGAGGCGAACTGGACGGATATGCGGCCCAAGAGCCTTATCGACGCGATGAACGCAGAGAACTGACCGCCACGAGTCCGTGCGGGGCCGTTCGCTGAATTCGGTTCGGCCGACCGGTGGCCGGGGGTGCGGTGACACATATCGCACCACCCGGCCTGGCCCCGGCCCGTCAAGCGCCCATGACCTGTCACAGACTGGAGTCCGGTTGATGCCCGCTCGACCGAAGTACGGCGCAGCGCCGCTCGGGTCCCGCTTCTGGCTGGTGTGGACCTCGGTCACCGTGTCCGGCCTCGGTGACGGGATGCGTTTCGCCGCGTTGCCGCTGCTCGCCGCACAGGTCACGAGCGATCCACGCCAGGTTTCCCTGGTCTCCCTGGCCGAGCAACTGCCGTGGCTCCTGGTCGGTCTGCTGTCGGGCACCCTGGCGGACCGCCTCGACCGCCGCAAGATGCTCTGGGTCACCGACTCCGCTCGTGCCGTGCTCGCCGGCTGCTTCACCCTGGCTGTCGCCACGGGGCCGCCGTCGATCGCGCTGCTCACCGTCGTGGGCTTCCTCTTCGGCTGCGGGCAGGTGGTCTACAACGGTGCCTGGGCCGGCATCGTTCCGGCTCTGGTCGGGCCGGGTGAGCGCACCCGCGCCAACGCGAGGCTCCAGGCGGGGTCGCTGGTGACCGACAGCCTCCTCGGGACACCGGTGGGAGCTGTGCTGTTCACCTGGGCGGTGGCGGCACCGTTCGGGGTCAATACGGTGTCCTTCGCGGTCGCTGCCGTCCTGGTCGCCGTCCTGCCGGGCGATTTTTCGCCGCGGGCCGCTGGCACCCCCGGCCCGGCGGCATCCCTCCGTCACGACATGGCCGAGGGTCTCCGATGGCTGTGGCGCCACCCGTTCCTGCGGGGTCTGTGCCTGGCGTCCGCTGTCTCCAGTCTTGTCACCGTGGGCCTGACCTCCGTCCTGGTGCTCTACGCGCGGGAGGTGCTCGGCCTGGGCGGCGTTGGCTACGGGCTGCTCGTGGCGGCGTTCGCCACGGGCGGCCTTGCAGGGGCGGCCATCACCCCGTGGCTGTCCGCGCGGATCGGCCCCGGCAGGACGCTCTGCCTCGCCATGGCCGGGTCGGCTGTGGCCGCCGCGGGTGCGGGCGCGGTCTCCTCGGGTGTGGTGTCCGGGTGCTTCATCGCGGGCTACGGAGCCATGTCCCTGACGTGGAACGTCACTGCGGTGTCGCTGCGCCAGGACATCGTGCCCAGCCATCTGCTCGGCCGGGTCAGCATGGCGTACCAGATGGCGAACGCGGCTGCGGGGGCTCTCGGCGCGGTGACCGGCGGGCTGCTCGCCCATCTCCTGGGGCTGCGCTCGCCCTTCCTCGTCGGCGCGGCCGTGCTGCTGCTCGCCGCGCTGGTAAGTGTCCGGAGGCTGGCCGGTGCCCGGCCAGCCGTGGACGGACCGCACCAGGTCACGGCTGAGGCCACCCCATGACGCTGAGGCCGCCCCGTACCGGATCCAGGGCACCGCCCGCCCGGAGCACTCGCACGCTGTTCACCACGCGGCCTGTCAAGAGGGCCGTGACGCACTCCGCGCAGCATCGCCCACCTCCTCCTCGGGCCCGGGAGACGGTGGCGAAGCGATCGCCCCGGTGCCCCCTCACCCACGGCCGTTCGGCCGAGAAGACCGTCCTCACAGCGCCAACAGGGCTGGACGGCAGCCGCCTGTACAGGCACAGCGACAAGGGATCGTGCCGGGCCCGGAACATTGCCCGGCCCAGATCCCCTGCTATGTCATGCCCTCGACCGGCCCGGCCGTGCACCCCCTTCTCATGCAGAGGCTTTTCCCATGGCAACAGAAGCCGCATACATCCGTCGGCTCGATCACTACTCAACCGCCCAGCTCGTCCAGGCTGCCGATAAGCTCCTCGCCGAGTTCGGGTCCGCGACCCACTCCGACCTCTTCGATGCCCTGCCGGAGGCGGCGGCCCGACTGGAGGAGCCCACCAGGGAGGTTCTTCGTCCCGTCTTCTCGCCCGAGGGCCTGTTCATACTCCGTGGCCTGGAGATTGATGACAGCGACCTGGGCCCCACGCCCGCACACTGGTCGAGTGTGGGCGACGCGGGCGCTCTGTGGGACGTGACGTTGCTGCTCATCGCGACACTGATGGGGCATCCGATCGCGTGGGAGGGGCAACAGGACGGCCGTGCCGTCAACAACATCGTCCCGTCGCCCGGCCACGAGCTCGAACAGACGGGGGCCAGCAGCACCGTTCTTCTCAGCCCGCACACGGAGGACGCCTTCCACCCGGAACGCGCTCATCTGCTGGTGCTGTGCTGCATGCGAAACCATGACCGGGTGGGCACCACAGCGGCCAGTATCCGCCGGACCGGACTGTCACCCGAGGACATCGCCCTGCTCACCCGCCCGATTCTGCCCATACTTCCCGACGACGCGTACGCGAAGCGCCCGGACTTCACCGGCGAGCCGGTGCCGGTCCGCACGCTGTGGGAATCCCCGGACGGACTCACCCTGCGGTTCGACCCGGCGTACACGCCCCTGGGGCAGGCCGATGACGACCACCGCGAGGCGTATGCCCGGCTGGAGGCCGAACTGGCCGGGGTGTCCATGAGCGTGGCGTTGGAACCCGGGGACGTCATGGTCGTCGACAACGACCTTGTCGTGCACGGCCGGGTGCCCTTCCGTCCCCGCTATGACGGTACGGACCGATGGCTCAAGCGCGCTCTGGTGAGCATCCCCGGACGGGACAGCCGCCCGGAGTCCGAGCGGGATGAGGACGGCTACGGGCAGTCCGTGATCAAACTGTAGGAACCGCTGCGAACCGCCCGGCGGGGCACTCACACCGCCCGCCTTCCCGCATATGGTCCCCATGCGGGAAGGCGGGCATCGCGGCTCAGCCGCTCCGGACCGCAGTCACGACGCGCCCCGGCACGGAGGACCGGATCGCGGTCGGCCCATGCCCATCGAACTCGGTATCCAGATTCCGCAGTTTGGCCAGGGCCTCTGTGCGCTCGGCATTGTCGGGGTTGTCGAGCCCGTCGAACAAGCTCAGGGCACGCCCCCACGCGCTGCGGGCCGCTTCGACCTGACCGATGGCCAGTTGGACGTCGCCTAGGCGGATCAGCGTGCTGGCCTCGGCGTAGCCGGCTCTCAATTGCCGGTAAAGGTCAAACGCTTGCTGATAGCTGCTCACGGCCTCGGAGTGCCGGCCGAGGCCGTGATAGGCATAGCCGAGTGTGTCCCAGGTGTCGGCCTGACCCACCTGATGGCCGACGTCCTTGAGCTCCCGCAGGGCCTGCCGGCAGTAGGTCAGGGCCTGCTCCCCCTGGCCGAGCAGGGCGTGACACCACCCGACAGCATTGAGTGCCAGGCCGTGTTTCGATCGGTCGCCAGTCAATTGGATCAGATCCAAGGCCTGCTGAGCATGGATGAGGGCGGTGCGGAAGTCGCCTTGCCGTTCCAGTACCCAGCTCAACTCCCGGTGTGTTTCGGCGCGAGCTGAGGCATCCCCGGTCTCGGCGAAGATCTGGATGGCCTGGTTCGCGTGGGCCTGGGCTTCGTCGAAGCGGCCCAGTTGTGCTTCAGTGCGGACCAGGCTGAGATGGGTGTGGGCCTGAGCGACCGAGTCGGAGAGACGCTGGGCTGCTTCCAGCGCCAGTTGTTGGGTGGCCAGCAAATGGTGCTGATGTCCCCCAAAGTAAAGGAAGTGCTTGATGATCCATACGAGTTGCCAGGTTTGGGTGTCCGCCTGGCGGCTAGCGGACTGAGCGATCACCGCCATCAATGTCTGATGTTCCGTCGCGAACCACGCCAGAGCCTGCTCGCGGTCGGTCAGGTTCTCGGTGTTGCGGTCGGAGAGTGAGACGCAAGGTCCAACCGGATCCCGGTTGGGGGCGAATAGCCGGGAGGCAGCGAAGCCGGTGTGTACATAGTGGTCGAGCATCTGGTGGGCCGCCGCGTCCCGCTCGTGCGCCGAGTCCTCCGTATCGGCAAGCTCGGTCGCGTACACCCGCAGCAGGTCGTGATAAGAGTAGCGGCCTGGTGTCGGCTCCTTGAGGAGATGAGCCCGGACCAGGTCGACAAGTAGGAGGCGGGTCTGCTCGATGGGCAGTCCGGCGATGGCGGCTGCGGCGGCCACACCGAACGGTCCGGGATGCAAGGAGAGCAGGCGGAACAGCCTCGCCGCCGAGGGATCCAGCACGTGATACGAGCAGGAGAAGACGGCTCGCGCGTCCGTGGACGGATCGGTATCGCTGAACGCGTTCAGACTTCCATGACTTGCCCGTAGTTCGGCGGCGATGGATGTCAGGCGGAACGTGGGGTGGCAGACCGCGCGGGCCGCGACCATGGCCAGCGCGATGGGGAGTCCCCCACAATATTTGATGATCTCGTTGACCGCCTCGGGTTCGGCGGCCGACCTTTCCTCACCGATGCGGTGGAAGAGTAATCTGGTCGCCTGAGCCGCGGACAGCACATCGATCCTCATTGGGCGGGCACCGTCGATGGTGATAAGGCTGGAAAGCTGATTGCGACTTGTGACGACCACTAGCGAACCTGGTGTGCTGGGCAGCAAGGGGCGTATCTGTTCTGCGTCGCGGGCGTTGTCGAGCAGCAGCAGTATCCGGCGGCCGGTGAGTAGAGTGCGATAGAGCGCTATCTGGGCATTGAGGTCTGCCGGGAGCAGCGACGAGGAAACCCCGAGGGACTGGAGAATCGATCCGAATGCTTCTGTCGGAGACATGGCCGGGTTGGAGGCATCGAATCCGCGTAGATTGAGATACAACTGCCCGTCGGGGAAACGATGAGCGTTCCGGTGCGCCCAGTGCACCGCGAGGGTGGTCTTTCCGACACCGGCCATGCCGACAATCACACTGGTCGCTGCGATGGTGGCGTTTTGCTGATCGGCCGCCAGCAGGGCTTCGAGCTGGGCGAGCTCGTACTCACGGTCAATGAAGGTGGGCAAGTCGGCGGGCAGCGCGGCCAGTACCTGGGGAGGCGACACATCGAGGGCTGCGGCCCCGGACGGCTCCGGAGTGGTGGGGTCAGCTGCTGGGGGGAATACGTCCGAGACCGAAAGCTCCGGGTCGGCTCGTAGGACACGATCGTGGAGGGCTTGCAATCGCGAGCCGGGCTCGATGGCCAGTTCCCGTGAGAGGAGAGCCCGCACCTCCCGGTAGACCGCAAGTGCTTCTGCCTGCCGCCCGGACTTACAGAGGGCGAGCATCAGCATTTCCCGAAATCTCTCGTTTAAAGGATACTTGGCGACTATATCGACAAGTTCCACACTGGTCTCACCGAATCTTTCGAGTACCCATTCCGCCTTGATACGTTTCTCGATGGCGGCAAGGCGCAGTGCCTCAAGATGGGAACGCTGAGTCGTCGCGTGCTCACCGGGGATTCCGGCTAGCGGATCCCCATGCCACAAGGCGAGAGCATCGCGGAGGTGAGTTACGGCTATGGCGTGGTTTCCTTCCTTGGCGGCCGTATCGGCCTTCGCCACCCGCTGACGGAATACACTGAGATCCAATTGGTCCGGGGAGGTCTGCAGTGCGTAACCATTACCCATGGAGATGATGATCGAGGCGTCTGCATGGTGTACCGGTTCCAGAATCTTCCGCAGGCGGTGTATATATGTGCGGATTGTTTGTGCTGCCGAGCGCGGGGGTGTGCCGCCCCATACTGCCTCGATCAATTCATCGAGCGAGACGTGGCGGCCCTCTCGAAGCAGAAGTGCCGCAAGGACCGCACGTTGCTGACGGGACCCCAGGTCGATCTCTACTTTATGACGTTGGGCGCGAACTGGTCCTAGTACCGAGAACCAGAAGTGTTCGCTCACTTTAGCTATTCCTTTTCAATGTTGCTTCGAGGAGAAGATGTTCAGGAGATGTTCATCGGGAGACCGGCGGGGGTCCAGTTAGAATCGACAATGCTGCGTTCTGGTAATTGCTGCGGTGCGGGCATTTGTCAGCGAGGCTGGGTGAGTCGAGCAGGCTGGTTTACCCGTCAAGTATCGACGTCTGGGCGTGTAGAAGCCACCCGCCTCTGAGTCAGTGTGAGAGATATCTCGCTGCGTCGACACCGAGTTGGCGCCCGTGTTCGTGGGGCGGCGTCTTCTTACGCCGCTGCCTGCAACTGCTCGTACGCGGCTTGGACTTCTGCGGGAGTCTTGTAGCCGAGTCCGGAGTGGAGGCGTTGTCGATTGTA
>NZ_JBEXID010000176.1:0-6824 GCF_040608395.1 Streptomyces sp. NPDC005181 | reverse complement strand
GCCCGCCCCATCATCGAGAAATACATCGGCTTGCTCGGCGGTGCGGACGTCTTCACGTACGACAACGCCTTCACGATGTACGAGTCGCTGCGCATTGACGCCGGCGAGCTGGGCCCCTTCGGCATCCGCCCGTAAGCACGACACCACGCCCTGCTGACGCCGAGGCGGTGGAACGGCCCTGCCCTGTGGCGAACCGCTCCAGGTTCTCCCTGTGCGGCCGTTCCCCCTCCGCTTGCAGGCCCTGAGCGGCCGCGGTGTCGGGCGCCGGCTCGGGGCCGCTGAGGAAGCCATGTACTCATCGCGCCGCCTTGCCCAACGCCGACTCAGCACGTCCGCCGCCGAGCCCTGGTCAGCCGGGCCGTCAAAGCCGCGTATGCAGGGAGGTGGTCCGTCGAAGCCGAAAGCTGCCCGACGAGTATTACCGGCATCCCGATGTCTCCCCAATACGCTGCCCCACGGCCCTGCCGGGCGATGGAGTCAAGGTGTGCGTTGATCTTCCAGGCGGCAGCCACGTGTAGCCGCGGACGGTGCAGGGCGCCTCGTAACGGGGTCGCCCCGGCAGGCATACCCGTTATCCCCACCGGAGATCCACACCATGATCGCTCAGCAGTCCCTCACATACGACGCGTTCGTCGAACTCGCTGCCGCTGGTTCAGCCGTCGTCGGCCTCGTTCTCAAAGGGTCCCAAGCCCACGACGGCATGATCACCCCGTATGCCGACCACGACCTGTACGTGGTCATCGAACGGGCCTAGACCCCGGATCTTGGACACGTCTACGCGGCTCGGGTCAGGGTAGTTGATGTTGTGTGGAAGGTGTTTTCGTAGGCGGTCGGAGATCGTTGTCCGAGCCTGGAATGCCGGCGTCGGGTGTTGTAGCGGTGCAGCCAGCGGAAGGCGTCGAGCCGGGCCTCGCGCTCGCTGGGCCAGCCCTTTCGGTCTTTGAGGGTTTCCCTTTTGGAGGTCGCGTTGAACGATTCGGCGGCGGCGTTGTCCGCGCTGCTCCCGACCGCGCTCATGCTCTGCAGGATGCCGGCCCTGCGGCAGGCGTCCGCGAATGCCCGGCTCGTGTAGTGGGCCCCGTGGTCGGTGTGCATGATCGCTCCGGCGAGGCTGCCGCGGGTCCGCTCGGCCGCCGCCAGGGCGTCGGTGACGAGCTCGGTGCGCATGTGGTCGGCGATCGCCCAGCCGGCCAGGCGGCGTGAGCACAGGTCGATCACGGTCGCGAGATAGCAGAACTTCCCGCCGCCGACGGGCAGGTAGGTGATGTCGCCGACGTACTTCGTGTTCACCGCCGACGCGGTGAAGTCGCGGCCGATCAGGTCCGGCGCCTTCGCGGCGGCCGGGTCGGGGACGGTGGTGCGGTGCCTGCGGCGCAGGCGGACCCCGGCCAGTCCGGTGGTCCGCATGATCCGGGCGACGCGCTTGTGGTTGACCGCCTGGCCGTCGCTGGCGCGGAGCTCGGCAGTGATTCTGGGGACGCCGTAGGTCCCGTCGGAGTCCTCATGGACCTTGCGTATCCGGGCCGCGAGCCGGTCGTCGGCGGCCTGGCGGGCCGCGCGGGCCGAGGCGGTGCGGCGCCAGTGGTAGAAGCTCGAGCGGGCGATGCCCAGGATGTCGCGGATCCGCTTCACGCCGAACCGGCGCTGGTGATCGTCAACGAACTGGTAGCGGTTCACCAGCGCGTCTCTCCCGCGAAATACCGGGCCGCTTTGCGGAGGATATCGCGTTCCTCCTCCAGCTCGCGGATCCGCCGCCGAGCAGCGGCCAGCTCCGCCTCGACCGAGTTCCTGCCCGCCGCCGGAGGCGTCGAGTGGGAGCCGGAACGCCGCCCGTCAGCGGCCCGGATCCAGTTCCGCAGCGTCTCGGTGTTCACCCCGAGATCGCCGGCGACGGACCTGATAGTCGCTCCCGGCCGCGACCGGTACAACGCGACGGCGTCCGCCTTGAACTCGGCGGGGTAGTGCTTCATCCCCACAGGGACTCCGTTCTCCTGGACCATCAAGATCCAAGTGTCTCCGGTGTCCAAGATCCGGGGTCAGGGCCCATCCGCTCGTCCGACGGTGCCGTGACCCAGATGGTGCCGATGCACTCGATCGGCATCGAGCACGAGGGCTACGCTGCCTCCGGGGGCACTTGGTACACCCAGATCCAGTACGAGTCCAGCGCGGAACTCGTTGCGTACCTGGCCGACCGCTTCGGCATTCAGCTGGATCGGCAGCACATCATCGGCCACGACAACGTTCCTGGACCCAATTCTTCCCTCGTCTCCGGCATGCACTGGGACCCGGGCCCGTCCTGGGAGCGCTACATGCGGCTCCTTCATGCCCCCGGCAGCGGCGCTCACGGCGTCGCACCGATCGGGTCGGCGGTCACCATCATCCCCGGGTTCGCTCAGAACCAGCAGACGGTGCAGGTCTGCCCGTCCGACGACCCGACAGGTGCCACGCCCGAATGCACCGAACGGCGCCAGCCGTCGAACTTCGTCTACCTGCACACGTCACCCAGCCGCACCGCCCCGCTCTTCGGCGACCAGGCCATTCACGCGGACGGTATCGGTACCAACCGCGTCAACGACTGGGGGAGCACGGCGCAGGCGGGGCAGCAGTTCGTCGTCGCAGGCCGCCAGGGCGACTGGACAGCCATTTGGTACAGCGGCACCAAGGTGTGGTTCCACAACCCGTACGGACACAACACGACCCCCGACCGCCGCGCGACCGTGGTCGAGGCCGCCGGGCCCTCGCCCGTAGCGGTGTACGGCAGCAGCTACCCGGACAAGGGCGAATACCCCGCCGGGCTTTCGCCCTCCACCCAGGTTCCGCTGAGCTTCTACACTGTCCCCGCCGGTCAGGCGTACGTCGCGACCAGCAAGGCCGCGGCCACCAACAACTACTTCCCCTCCAGCGGAACCGTCGTGACCGGCGGCAAGAAGATGTACACCATTCAGTACAACCACCGCCTAGGGCTGGTGTACGAGTCCGACGTGGTGACGACGAACTGACCGGCCGACCGTAGACGTCTGGCCGGCAAGGACCAGTGAGCGACCATCCGGATACCGATCAGTTGCCACCGCTTCGTGCGGACACATGGTCGAGGCCGGGGCCGTGGGGGAGCGCCTCCGGTTCTGGCCGGTCCGTACATGCGGGCGCGTCGCCGGCAGGCGGGACGGCCAGGTCCGTCCCGCCTCGCCCGACACCACGGCGAGCAGTACGCCTGACGCAAGAGGACGGCCGACGTCCGAAGCTCTCTGGCAGCACCGCACCGACACCTCACCGGATCCGGCATGGCGGTCGGTCCCTGCCGAGCGGTGCCGTTCCCGCAAGCGTCCGGCCGTGTGCCGCTCTGCCGTTTCGGCAGGGTGGAGGCCACGGTCTGCTTGCATCGTGTTGCCGGAGCATCCGTGAGCGGCGACACGCATCGTCACGATGCGGCCGGTCTTCAGGGGTGACCTCGTGCCGGTGGCGTGAAAACGCTGCTGATGGGCTTGTTCAGCCCTTGTCGGACGCAGAACGACCCAACCACTGATCAACAACATGTCAGTGCTTTAATGGCATCGTTGGGAATGGCCCACGGTCCTGGGCTGAGAACTAGGCACAGCCTGCTACCCATATGAACCTTTTGCTCAGAGGTATGTTTTGATCCAATGGTCGGGCCGTGAGCCCTCGAAAACACTGTGTGTCTGCCTGCTGTCCCAGCCCTCTCGCAGGAACGGGCCGATCCCGGTCTGTGGAAGAGATGCGATTGGAGCAGTGCCGTGACTTTTAGTGACCACAGTTCCAGCAGCACCCGAACAAGCTATGCAGCGCGTAACACCCGGCAGAACCGCGGCCTCCAGCAGCGTGTCCCGGGACCGGTTGTCGGAGCCGTCCGAGGCCACGCGGTCGCCGAGTGGTCCCGCCCATGGACAGCCGCAACCGGAGGAACGGAGACCGCAGGATCATGCATTTCGAACCGTCCCCCGCGACAAGTAACCTTCAAGAGGCTGTTGCCGTCTTTGTGCAGCACCGGCCACGTCTCTTCGGAATCGCCTACCGTGTGCTCGGCAGTGTGGTTGAGGCCGAAGACGTGGTCCAGGAAGTGTGGCTGCGCTGGCAGAAGACCGACCGCTGCGTGGTGGTCAGCCCGGTGGCCTTCCTCTCGAGCACGACGACCCGCTTGGCGATCAACGTCGCGCAGTCCGCACGCGTGCGTCGGGAAACCTACATCGGACCGTGGCTGCCCGAGCCCATCGACACGAGCTCGGACCCGGAGGCGGGCGCGCAGCGTGCGGAGGCCCTGGAGATGGCTCTGCTGCTGCTGTTGGAGAAGTTGAATCCCACCGAGCGTGCCGCATACGTACTACGCGAGGCGTTCGACTACGCCTATCCCGAGATCGCTGAAATCCTTCAACTCAGCGTCGTCAACGTGCGGAAGATCGTAAGCCGTGCCCGCATGCGTTTGTCGGCCGAGCGTCGGGAGAGCGTGGACACGGCGGAGCACCGACTTCTCCTGAACGCCTTCGTCTCAGCAGCTCAAACGGGAGATGTGGCCTCGCTGGAAGCCCTCCTCACCCCCGATGCCGTGAGTCTGTCCGACGGCAATGGTATCCGGGGCGCCGCTCGCATCCCCGTGCTGGGCCGTGCACGCGTGGCCAACCTGGCCACCGCTCCGCGGTTCTGGCAGGGCGTGGACGCCAGGTTGGTCGACGCCAACGGCCGTACAGGCGTGATGATCTACCGAGATGGCGAACCCGCCACGATCCTGACGATAGCCGCCTCGAAGGAAGGCATCTACAAGCTGATGTGGGTGTGGAATCCGAGCAAGATTGCCGCGTTCCTTGATTCGCGCTCCCGCTTCGCAGCGGCTCTCGGCTCTCCGCCGGTGCTGTGACCCTGGCAGAGGTGGGCACAGCGTGCCGGCGGTGAGCCGAGGACGCAGAGCCGGACCGTACTGCAGCGTGGAATGCCGGCAGGAACAGCTGCCGAGGAGCGCAGCGCTCCTGCACGAGCGCTGCCGCTGACAGAACCGAAAGGGCACGAACGGCGAGCGGCACCCACAGAAGGGTCCGCCCGGCGCCGTGCCTGCACCTTTCAGGAGCGATCAGGACGAGCCGTCACCCTGCTGTGAGCGGCTCTGGTGCGAGCTGGAGCTGCCGTGGGTGGAGGGCTGGTTCCAGGAGTGCAGTTTGTCGGGGTTGAGTACGACCCAGACCTGTGCGATGTGGTGGTCGGCGATGTCGAGGCTGATGACGGCGGCGACCTGGTCGCCGTAGCGGGCGACGAGGCCGGTGCGGCCGTTGACGGACTGGGTGGTCAGTGTGGTGCGCGGGCGGAGGGCCAGGAGCGTCAGCAGGCTGTGTGCGACCTGTCGGCTGCCGTGGACGGGCCTGACCAGTGTCCGGACCTTGGCGCCGCCGTCGAAGAACGCCGTGGCGTCCGGACAGAGAAGCGACGCCAGCAGCTCGGCATCCTCCGTCAGACACGCTTCGCGGACGGCGCGGGCGAAGGTTTCGTGCTGTTCCGCCGTCGTGGGACGTGAGCGATGCACCCGCAGACAGTGGCGTGCCCGGTCGGCGAGTTCGGCGCACTCCGGCTCGGTGCGTCCCACGATGTCGGCGACAGTATCGGGGGTCATCCCGGCGTTCTTGAGCACGAACACCGCCCGCTCGGCCGGCGGCAGAGAATCCAGAGCGTTCAGCAAAATCCGGCTGATCTCCTCCCCCGGCCCCGCCTGCACCCACTCAGCGTCCTGCGTCTGCGTGCGGGCGTCCCCTCTCCGGCCGGCCGCACCCCGGTCGTGCAGGGCGAGGCGGTCCAGACAAATCCCGCCCGCGGTCTTCGCGAGCCAGGGTCGGGGCGCCGTGATCTGCCGGCGCGCCGCGTCGGACAGCCCGTACCACCGGCGGTAGGTCTCATCGACGATGCTCTCCGCCTCACCGGCGCTGCCCAGCATCCAGAAGGCGACATCCAGCAGGTACCGACGCTCGTCAAGCAACTCCGCGATCGACATCGCGTCAGCCTGATCCATAAGGCATCCTCCCTCTCACACGGCACCACACAACGCAGCCGCACGCATCAACCTCGTCGAGGTTCAGGACGGCTTCAGCGGTATCGACGTACCGATGGCAGGATGCCACCAGCACGCCCCTGTGCCCGGGGAGGCGGCTGCAGTAGCCGATGGCTGCGACCTCGCGCACGGGCACCTCTTTCATTTCTCGGCTCAACCTGTTAGACCGGACACACATGGATCCTGCGGCATGAGCTTCCACGCCTGATCCCGAAGACTCGGGTACCGTCCCTATGCCAAGGGCCCTCAGCGTGCTGCGCCCGTGAAGGCTGCGGCCGGGTTCGACACCCCGAGCCCGGGATGGGTGTCTGAGCGCAGGCGGCGTGCGCGAGGCCCCGCTGGGCATCGCTCGGCTGCGAAGCCTCCTCTCACCGGCGAACTGCCCATTCCTTTGCAGAGCCTCCACGCCAACAGTCGCTCGGCCGTCATGACCGCAGCCCGCTGCTGGGGCCGCGCCCCGGCCACACGATCTTCTGCGGATCGTCCCCTTCAGCGCTACGCGGAACTCGGCTGCGTGTCACAAATACGCCGGTTACCCGGTCTCAGGTGACAGCCCCCGACAACTCTTGGTACGGACGAGACAGACCATGATCGAATTCCGGGGGCCTTCTGCCGAATTACGCCATCACCCGGAACCTTGGAGGTTTTCTTTCCCATGGCTGCTGAACGAGGAGACTACGCCATGTCAGGGCCTCGGCGTGAAGCGGGTATGACCGTTTTCTGATCATGGAATGTCCAGGATGTGCAGTGGCCGGGTGGCGTCACGGGCGTTCCTCCTGAG
>NZ_JBEXID010000175.1:0-6848 GCF_040608395.1 Streptomyces sp. NPDC005181 | reverse complement strand
AGAAGATACGGCGCGGAGTCCACAAGAACCTCCAGGCCCTGGAACGGGACATCCGAGCCTGGACCGCCCAGTGGAACGACAACCCGAAGCCCTTCATCTGGACGAAGGACGCCGACGAGATCCTTCAACACCTCGCTTCATATCTTGATCGAATTCCCGGCGCAGAACACTAGTGCTGTGACCGCATAGGTTCGCCGGGTTGCCGGCGGGGACGGTTGGCTCGGTGCGCTCTCGCCGCGGTACGGGCACGGTCATCAGACTGACCTCGGCTCAAGTCGATCCGCGCCTATGACCGCAGCGTGCTGTCCCAGCGCCATGTGGTGAGGCGAGGGTGCCCGGGCAGTTCGGCGCGCCCGGTGGCCCACAACAGGGTGAGCCAGGGATCCGCGCTGCCCGGGGCTTCTGGGAACAGACGGGTGAGCACTCGCGAGCAGAGAGCGGATGGCGGGGTCCAGGCAAGCCCGAAGCCTTCCGCCAGATCGTGCGTGTGTACCAGCGTCTCCACCACCCCCATTGCCGCGAAGCCCTCGGGGTCTGACACCCCGCTGGCGTGGTGGGCGCGGACCCGGGGCGGCGTCGTACGCACCATGGCGACCAGCAGCGCGCCGCTCGCCTCCAGCACCTGAAGCAGGCCGGCCGGACCCGCGTCACGGTCCGCGAAGAGGAAGTTCCAAGGTCCGTCCGGCCTCTTCTGGCTCAACGCGATGGGCACATGGGTGTCCAGCGGCGGGCTCTGCGGCCCCAGCTGGACGGCGTAGTAGAACAGGTCGTCGGCGAGGTGCTCGAGGGTCTCCCAGCAGTCCCACTCCAGCGAACCGGCCTTGCCGTCCCACCCCGCCGCGGGTGCCTCCCGAAGGACGCCCACGGCGAGCCGCACAGCAAGGTCGACGTCGTCCGCGGTGACGGGAGACAACACTGATCCGGTTTCGGCTGATCGTGACATGGCAGCACCGTATCGCGATGGGAGCGGGCAGCCCCTTCCAGCTTGTGCGTTGTCCGTGATGGGGCGCCAGTTTGGTTGTTCATGCGGCTTTCGGATGGGGGCGGCCCCAGCTGATGCCTTTCTCGCTGCGGATGCGGGCGCGTTCGCGGCGCTGGGCTTGCAGGACGGTCGGGTGGCGTCGGTGGTCGTTGCGCCAGCGCAGGTAGTCCTGCATCTGCCGGGCGAGTGCTGGGTGGTTGGGCGGGTCGTTGTTGCCGATCACGAAGCTGCGCAGTGGTCCGAAGTGCGGCTCGATGGGGTTGACCCAGGAGGCGTCGGTCGGGGTGAAGCACAGGTGCACCTTGTGGGCTGTGGCCCAGGCCCGGATGGCGGGGGTCTTGTTCCCGGACCAGTTGTCGGCGATCACGTAGATCGGGGCGCCGTCCGGCCGGGCGGCTCGGATGCTCTTCAGCGCGGTCAGGGTGTGGTCGGCGCCCTTGCGCCGGCGGGTGGTGCCCCACAGGGTGTCGTCGCCCAGGCTGTAGCAGCCGTGGAAGTAGCCGATGCCGTGGTGGCGGTGGTAGGTCGCGCGCAGCCGGTCAGGGTGCTTGCGTCTGGCCCAGCAGGTGCCGTGGCAGGGCCGGATGGACAGCGGCCCGAACTGGTCGAAGGCGAAAGCACCGGTCGGGAAAGCGGCGGGTGACCTCCTCGATGCGGTCGAGTTTGGCGTCGGCGTCCGGGTCGGTGGTCTCCTTCCAGGTGCGGGTGCGCTGGAAGGAGATCTGGTGCCGGCGCAGGGTCTCGCCCAGCCTGGTGCGGCCGATGACCACCCGGCTGGCCCCGGCGGGTGGGTGGGAGAGGTAGTCGGCCAGCTTGCGCAGGCTCCAGTGGGTGAACGGCCGGCCCAGCGACCTGGGCCGGGCGGTGGCCACCTGGACGATGTATGCCTCGTCCTGCTCGGTGATCCGCCGCGGTGCCCCGCCCGCCCAGCGCGGGTCCAGGCACTCCAGCCCGCGGTCGTTGAAGGCATGGATAACATCACGGACCGTGTCCGGATCCGCGGCCACCAGCCGCGCGATGAGCTCGTTGGTGTTCCCCGAGACCGACGCCAGGACCATCATCGCCCGGCGGACCTTGACCGTCTGGTGCCGGCCCCGCCCCACGATCCTTAGCAGGATCCGGCCTTCCTCATCGGTGAGCCGACGCGCTCGAACAGGCTTTGACATGGCAACGCTCCTCCCGAAGCAGGCGCAGGGTCTCGCTCTGCGCCTGCTTCGGGAACCGAGATCGTCAAACCGACCCGGCCCACCATCACGGACAACGCACTAGCAGCCGGGCCACGCTGGTCTTTCCGTACCCGGCCGGCCCGATCACGAAGACCACGCGCTCAGGGCGCAGACCGGCGGCGTGGGAGTGGACGCCGTACTCGATTTCGCCGACAACACGGCGACCCTGGAACTCGCCGCCGCCATCCTGCGCCCGGGTGGGGAGCTCGCGATGGTCGGCAGTGGCGGCGGCCAACTGACGGTCCACAAGCCGGGAGTTCTCCCGCCGGGTTTCCGGCCATCACTGCCGTTCTGGGGCACCCGCCACGAACTCGCGGAGGGTCATCGCGCTGGCGCGCTCAGGAGCGCTCCATGTCGAGACTGAGCAGTATCCGCTGTCCGGCGCGCCGGAGGCATTCGGTCGACTGCGGCGAGGGCAAGTACGGGGGCGGGCCGCACTGGTGCCCGACTGACAGACAGCGACCTTGACCTCGGCCACGTACAGGCCGCGACGAGCCACCGAGAAACCGGGCGGAGGGCGGGCTGGATCCGGCGCAGGCCTGGCCACAGTGGGCAAGATGCCAGGTGCATGCCTACCGCCCATTTCGAGGATCCCGGATAAATGGAGAACTCGGGCACACTGCAGACCGGCCGCCCGGACCACCAGGCCGGGCACGCTGTCGGGTGGTGACGGGCACCCAAGCGATATACGTTCGGAGAAGGGCGCCCACGGGCGGTCGCGCGGTATCGCAACCGCCGGTCTTCGGCCCTCCAACCGCACGCCCCGGGAAGGTGCTCTCCCATGAAGCTCCAAGGGTCCGTTGCTTTCGTCACCGGCGCCAACCGCGGGCTCGGGGAGCAGTTCGTGCGGGCACTCTTCGATGCCGGAGCAGCCAAGGTCTACGCGGGAGCCCGCGACCCCGCAAAGGTCACCGTTCCTGGGGCGATCCCGGTCGCAGTGGACATCACCGACCACGACTCCGTCCGCGCCGCAGCCGGCCAAGCCCAGGACGTGACACTCCTCATCAACAACGCCGGATCCACGACTCGGGCGAACATCCTCACAGCCGACCTGGAAGCGTTCCGGACGGAGTTCGAGACGCACGTGGTCGGCACTCTCGCCATGAGCAGGGCCTTCGCCCCCGTTCTCGGGCGCAACGCCGGCGGCGCAATCGTCAATGTTCTCTCCGTGCTGTCCTGGGTATCGATCCCGGCCAGCGCCGGATACGCCGCGGCCAAGGCCGCCGAATGGTCGGTGACCAATGCGTTGCGGGTGGCCCTTGCGGAACAGGGCACTCAGGTCACCGCCCTGCACGTCAGCTACCTCGCAACGGAGATGGCCGCGAACGTGCCGGGTCCGAAGTCCGATCCCGCCGAAGTGGCCCGCGCGGCCCTCGACGGTGTCGAGGCCGGACTGGACGCGGTGCTCGCCGACGACGTCAGCAAGCAGGTCCAGGCAGCGCTGGCCGGGGGGCCCGAGGCGCTGTATCCGCAACTACACGGGGACCAGTCGCTGGTCTGATCGCACGAGGGGACGCCCTGGCAATCCGGAGCCGTCGCCGCATTGTCCCCACGGATAACCGGAGGTGCGGATGATGCGCAGCAAGCCGAACCACGACCACCTCGCCGACCAGACCGTCGTGGTGATCGGCGCCAGCGCGGGTATCGGACTCGAAACCGCGCGCCACGTACGCGCCGGCGGTGGCCAAGTTGTCATGGTCGGACGCAACCCCGAGCGGCTACAGCAAGCTGCGCTCGAGCTCCGGCCTCTGAGCATCGCAGCCTTCGATGCCACCGACACCGACCGCATCAAGCAGTTCTTCCAGGATCTGCCCGGCACGGTCGACCACGTAATATCCACAGTCGGCGGCCCTTCATACATGTCCCTCGCCGGCATGGACCTCGCGGAGGCCCGCCGCCACTTCGGCGAGCGCCTCGCCATGACCCTCGGAATCGCCCTCTACAGCCGCGACAAGGTCCGAGCCGGAGGCACGCTGTTGTTCATCGGCGGCACGGGGGGTCGGCGCCCCGCTGTCGGCATGACTGTCGCGTCCGCGCTCACCGCGGCTCTTCCCGCCCTCACCGCCAACCTGGCGCTCGAACTGGCTCCGATCCGGGTGAACCTCATCGCTGCCGGATTCGTCGACACGCCCTTGTCGGCCTCACTCCTGGGCGACCAGCTCGAAGCCCGGCGCGAGGAGCTGCGCACCACACTTCCCATCCGACGGGTCGTCGGCCCGGAAGACGTCGCCGCTCTGGCCGTACACATCATGTGCAACGACGCGCTCACCGGCGGAACGTACGACATCGATGGTGGCCAGCAACTTCTACCTCACTGACTTTCTTGTGGACTGCTGTGGCCGGTGTGCGCCCACAGGAGTCGCGGTGTGCAGGACCGGCTCTCCCCACTGGTCTGCGGCACCCTCGGCCGGCAACGTCGCATCCCCGACATTGATCGCCACGACCTCTTCAGGCCGGTGACTTCTCAAGCTCAAGCCGTGCACGGCGGTGAGAACCCGGGGGCCGCTGACGTACGAGAGCGGCGTGCCACCACCCCGCCTGGGTGGTTGCACGCCGCCGAATCGCATGGGATGCACCCCGGGGGCGGAAGGTGCGCCCTTGGTCAGGGGCGGGTCAGGGGCGGGTGGGTCAGCGGCGGTATCCCCAGGAGTGGGTGTCCACGGTGCGGCCGCGGTTGTCGCGCAGGCTGGCCTTGTCGGCGTAGTTGCTCCAGATGTAGTCCCGGCTGTCCTGGTAGACGTCCCGGCGGGTGTCATCGCCGCGCCCTGTGTGGACACGGACCGTGGCACGGCCCGCCAGGCGCAGGTCGTCGAAGCGGTACAGGTTGCCGCTCCGGTCCGTGAGCGACCATCCGCGGAGGTTGACAGCGCGGCGGCCGGTGTTGGTGACCTCCACCCACTCCCGGTTCAGGGACCGGTTCGACCAGTCGTCACGGCCGGGGCTGTCGTACTGGATGTCACCGAGGACTACGTTGGAGTACGACTGATGACGGCCGTGCCCGTGGCCGTGGTCGCTGTCGGCGGAAGCCGGCATCGCCACCACGGCGACGACGGAACCGGCCGCCAGAGCGGTAGCGGCAATACGGCGGACGATAGGAGAAGCAGACATTGATGTCCCCTCAAGCAAGGGCGCCCAGGACCCGGTCAAGGGCCATGCTGCGCGGTGCGGGTCCCGGCCCCTCAGGCCGAGAACCCACAGCCTGCAGCAACTCCCCCACCACAAGCCGCGACACCGATTCGCGTTACTAAATGCGGACATTTCCGTAACTCGCGATTGCATCGATCACACATCACGTCAGGACGTGCTCCTGACAGCGCCTGCCGGATGCACACACCCGCCCCACAGGCGGGAGCAACCCTTTTCCAGCCCCCCACGCGTCTTGCCGCACCATCCCGTGAGCCACCCATCCAGCAGCACACGCATCGGTAACAGCCACACCATCGCGCAATTCAGACACACATCGCATGGCTGGACACCTGATCGACGTGGTCCGGCTCGTCGAAGTCCCGGCCATTCCCGGCCTGGCGTGCGACCGACTCACGGCCGACGCGAACCCGTCCCGCCCTGGCCATGGACGACCATCTGGTTCCAAGAACCGCCGGCCGGCTACCCGTTATGACGTGGCCCGGGCCCTCGCCGGAGGCGAGACATACAGCCGGCCCGCCTCGCATCCTGAAGGTCGCGCACGCCGTAGGCCAGCACTCCGTCAGTCACGTCACCAGCGCCGGCCCAGGTGAAGAACCTCGCCATGTACGAGTCCGGACTACCCGAACCGAAACCGATAAGTTAGGTTAGGCATACTTAAGTAATTGGCTTGGGTGTTTCCGACCGTTCCTCTGGAGAACTGGGATGCGTCCTTTCCGTACCCGCGTCCAGCAACCGACCCCCGCCGAGCGCGTGCGGTCGATCCTGACCGCTGCCCATTCGATGACGGTAGTGAGCGACGGGAGCCACACCGAGGTGCACCGCCTCGACGGCACCGGTGCCATGGGCCACATCCACCTGCACGATCCGTCCGAAAGAAACGCTTCCCAGTCGGCGACATGCATCCCGGTCCGGCTGGAGCTCACCGACATCGCGCCTACGCCCGTACGCGACCGACTGCGCGCCCGCGTCACGATCACCGGACTACTGGCGGTCCCATACAACACGGAGTCCACCCAAAGCACTTGCATGGAGTTCGGCCAGGCGCTCCTCGAAGACATCCAGGGCCGTCAGTTCGTCACGCTGGACGCGCTGCAGGCCACCGACCTCGATCCGATGGCGACGAGCGAGGCGGGCATGCTGACCCACCTCGTGGACAACCACGGCGAACTGATCCCCCTCCTCCTGCGCCTCGCACGACCGCAGCCCGACAGGGGCATCGTGCGCGCCATCCCGGTCGCGATGGACCGCTACGGCGTGACCCTGCGCCTGGAATACCCCAGCACCCACCGCGACGTGCGGCTGCCATTCGCGACCCCCGTTACCGACATTGAAGTTCCCCCTTGATCTTGGACAGCGGTTGTTTACGCTGCGGGGGTGAAGTCGTGCTGCAGCCTGGCTCGGGTTTCGAGTGGGGTGAGGTACCCGAACTCGGGGTGCTTGCGGAGCCTGGTGCGGTTGTACTCGACCTCGATGAAGTGGAAGACGTCGGCGCG
>NZ_JBEXID010000174.1:0-7081 GCF_040608395.1 Streptomyces sp. NPDC005181 | reverse complement strand
ATCCAACCACACCGCGACGGCCCAACTCGACGACCACCAAGCGTGATGAGGCGGCCGGAACGATCACGCTCCGATTACCAACTGAATGTTTGCCTGTCGATCGGCCTCGGGTTGGACGCGAAGGGCGTACCTCCCCGGGACAGCGTCTGTGCCCAAGGCCGGAGCAACGCAGACAACGACCGTGAGCATCGGGACCGCCGCTAAGTAGTGGGTCGGGGACTGGAAACGGTGCATCAGCCCCGCGCCAGTCCCCGACCCTACTCAGGTGCTGGTCACTCATCTCTGAAGCGCTCTGGTTCTATTGGAGGTTTGATTCCCTGAGAGGATCGAGCCGTGCGGAGATCCGTCCCAACTACCCAAGCGCAGAGGGGCCCCAGGTTCGCCTGGGGCCCCTCTGCTGTGCGGCCTCACCCCGCCCCACCCCCGTGGGAGCCGGACGAGCCCGGGTCAGGTGCGGCCGGTTACGAGGTAAGGGCCGGGCCTTCGGGGGAGTCGGCAGGACGCGCGCGAGGAGCTTCGCCACCGCGATCGGGGTCCGGTCCGACAGGTACGGGCCGATGAGCTGGACGGGCATCGGGAGACCGTCGGCGGTCTTCCCCGTGTGGGGATGACGAGGGAGGGCAAACCGATCGGGCCGGCCAGGTTGATCCAGCTCGTCTGGTCGTAGTAGGAGTGCTTCTCCCCATCGACGGTGATGTACCGCTGCGGGGTTAGAGGCACGGCATCCGGCAATAGCGCGAAGGGTCCGGCGCAGTGCGCCGGGCTCTTCGCGAGGGTACGTATTTACACCCCCGGCAATTCCCCATACTCGCTTTCGAGGTCTGTTCCTGCTGGTCAGGGCGCGATGCGTCGCCATTCATAGCCGTACACCATCGTCCGCGAAGCTCTGGACTAGTGGGCATTGGTACCGAGACGAACGGTGACGTACGGCGGCGAACGAGACGGAATCTGAGACGGACCCGCAGCACGTTCGTAGGGGCGCCGCGCCTGTGACCTGCGGCTTCTATGGCCGAACTAGAAGGCGGGGACACGCCCATCGGCCACCCTTGTTTACCGCGGCTGACCCCTGCATCTGGCACGGCTGTAGCACGCGACCTCTTCGTCCCGAACTACCGGCCGGACGGCCATTACGGTCCGGGAGGCTGGTACGGCGGTCGCCGGGGGCCGTTGGTGGCCACCTCCGGCTTCTGCGGTTGCTGTATTTCGCTGGTGTACCGCAACCTGCCAAGACCTCGACGGCCTACGTCGGCTCACCTGTCGCTTCCGGTGAGAGTGCGGCGCCAGGGACGCCTCATATGGCCCAGAACCCGATCAGCCTATTCGGCTGTGCTGCTGGTTGCCCACCGTGCGAGCGTGAACGAGGGCCTGCGTGAAGGCGGGCGGCTGATGCGCCTGGACGGTGCACTCAGCGGGCAGCACCTGCTGCTGCGGGATGTCGGCTGATGTCCCCTCCAAGCCCCTCACGTACCAGCGCGCAGGAGGAGAGCCATGAACCGGCGTGTCGTCTACACCCGTGGCGGATCGCCCGCCGCCGTCCTGACCGTCATCGAGGAGCCGGAGCCGGCAGCGCCCGAGCGCGGCCAGGTCCTCATCCGCACCACGGCCTTCCCAGTACACCCTGGAGATCTCCACCCCATCGAGGCCTGCCCAGGGAACGCTGCGGATCCCGTGACGCCGGGCATCGAGGCCACCGGCGTGGTGGAGGCTATCGGCCCGGGAACGCGCATGGCGCCGGGGGTCGAGGTCGGCGGCCGCGTGACGGTCTTTCCCCAGCCGGGGGCGTGGTCCCAGTGGTTCGTGGCGGACGCCGAGGCGGTCGTCGCCGTACCGGACGAGTTGCCGGACGAGGTCGCCGCACAGATGCTGGCGAACCCGCTCACCGCGGTGATGCTGCGCCGTGAGGTGCAGGAGCACGTTGCCTTCGGCTACGACGGATTTCTGGTGCAGACCGCCGCGGGTTCGTCGGTCGGGCGGCTGGTGACGGGCGTGTCCCAGTTCCACAACTTCGAGCTCATCAACGTCGTCCGCAGCGAGCGCGGTGCCGCCGAGCTGCGCAAGCGGTTCCCGGATGTGCCGGTCGTGGCGACGGAACATCCGGGCTGGGCCGACGAGGTCCGCAAGGCGGCCGGAGGTAGTCCGGTGAGCGTGGCCCTTGACCCGATCGGGGGGAAGATGGCGGGGAGCCTTGTGGACCTCCTGGCACCGGGCGGGAAGCTGGTCAGTTACGGAATGATCGCCGAGGAGCCGATCTCGGTGCATGCATCGACGCTGGTGAGCAAGTCGCTGACGCTGCGGGGCAAGAACATCATCAGCGGGTGGCCGTCCGAGGCGTCCCCCGAGCGGCGGGCGTCCGACATCGCCACCGCGAAGCAGATCGCGCTGGCGCTCGCGGAGCAGTTCGATGTGGTCGCCACATACGGTCTCGGCGAGCTGGCCGACGCCGTGGAGCACGCGGTACGGCCCGGCAAGGTTGGCACCGTCCTCGTCCGCCCCTGACAGCGGCACCGCCACAGCCACAGAGGGGGTTTCCCACTTCATGCCCGCAGTCGCCGAGCGCGCCGCAGAGGCCCGCGCGCGCCCGCGCCGCGCGCGGGCCTTGATGAAGTAGGGAAAGTTCTACCGCGCGCACAGCGACGGTTTTCAAGAGGGCGCTGCGGGAAACGTCCCTGATACGCCTGACCTGCCTGTTCCCCACCTGCGGGGCGCCGCAGCACCTCCGGCGGTCCACACCTGGTCCACTGCGTCATCACGACCGCTGATCCGTTGCTGCGCCTCGGTGTAGTCGAAGCGCAGCGTGGCCCATGACGATCCCGCAACCACACCCCCGTGATGGGAGCACGCTCCCTGTCTACCGATCGAACCGGATGGCCACCCATCGCTGCAATGAGCCGGTGCGGGCATCTCGACGCGGGTAACCACCGTGGGAGAACTTTCGATGCGTCGGGCCGCCTCCACGAAACCGGGGAGGCAGTCTTGGTGTTCAAGAACCGCCTTCGCAGCCTCGCCTGCGGGCTCACGCTTTCGCTGATACGCCGCGGCTATCTCTCCCTCACTAGCAGCTGACGAACTCGCGCCATCCAGCGATCGAGGCAGAGAACGCGTCAGCTGGAGTCGCAACAGGCTCTGATCGAAGCTCAGAACCAGCGGCACTTCCACGCCTCGGGCCTCAGCATCCAGAGCCAGAGCCTTCTGCCGATGCGGCTCGCACGCGGCATCTCGCTCCTGCTCCTCCCACACCGACAAGCTGCATGAGGCCACCCCCCACAGCATGGCAAGCGTCAAGGAGGTCAGGCCGATGATCGCCGCCCAGCCCTGCCTTCGTGCCGCCTTTTCAGCTTTGGCATCCCTTTCCCGCTCGGCCTCGGCGACAGCTTCACGCTCGGCAACTGTTGCGTGGTGACGGCACCCCTGGCCGATTGCTTGCGACAGGCGGCAAGGGGTCCCCTTCGCGGTGCGGCGGCCACAGCGAGGCGCCTTGGCGCGTATCCGAGGGTGGGTTCGTCTCCGGGGCACGGCACGAATTGTGGACCATCCTCTGCTCCAACCACAGGGCGCGGCCACCCATCAAGGTAGGGAGACCCCACCCGTCTTCGTCAGCCTGACGTGAATCCTGGTCGAACCTAGTCCTAGTTAGCCCTAGCTAGCCGCTGCTCTGCGATGCTGGAAGCCGATCGAGAGGGGCCGCAGCAATGCAGTGGAAGATCCACGGGGAACGTCCGATCTACGAGAACAGCTGGGTGAACCTGTGGCTCACCGATGTCGAGACACCGGACGGGAACCGCTGGGAGCACCACGTCGTCAAGCTTCGGCACCTGGCCGTGGCCGCCGTGGTCAACGAGCGGCGCGAGGTTCTGATGATGTGGCGGCACCGCTTCATCACGGACGCTTGGGCGTGGGAGCTGCCCATGGGCCTGGTCGAGGAGGGCGAGACACCGGCCGACGCTGCGGCCCGTGAGGTGCTGGAGGAGACCGGCTGGCGTCCCGGCCCTATCAAGCCGCTGATCTACGCCGAGCCGGCCAACGGCATCACCGACTCCCAGCACCACGTCTTCCGGGCCGACGGGGCGGCGTACGAGGGTCCGCCGACCGAGAAGAACGAGTCGGACCGGATCGAGTGGATCCCGCTGGCCGACGTGCGGGGCATGATCGACCGACGCGAGATCGTCAGCAGCGGTTCCCTCGTTGGGCTGCTCTACGTGCTCATGGACGAGGCGATCCGCTGACCTGGCGGGGCAGCACTTCCCGGAGCCGGGCCTCGAACGCCACCGCGGCCGGCTCCTGGCGGAAGGGCTCCAGCTGCTCGTAGAACTCCTGGAGGTGGCCGGCGACTCGTTGCGAGCTGACGGCCGCCGCCGGGGCAAGCGCGTCCATGGCCGTGTGGCACGCCTCGTCGAGCTTGCCGCGCTGGAGCTGGGTGCGGGCGAGCCAGAAGGCGTGGAAGGCGCGGCCCCGGTGGTTCGATGCGTGTTCGCGGCGTAGGGCGCCTGCGATCAGGGGTTCGGCGAGGGCGGCCTCGCCGAGTCGGCCGTGTGCGATGCCAGTGTCCACGATCAGTTTCGGCTCGTCGAAGTACGCCACCCACGCCGGGTCCGGATCGCCGGAGCTGATCCGGCCGAAGTAGGTGTGGGCTTCCGAGATCGCGCCGTGGGTGGCGCTGTGGTTCCCGAGGGTGGCGTGGGCGAAGGCTTCGCGCATGGCAAGCATGGCCAGTACGCGAGGTGTTGTCCCCATGGCGGCTCGGGCCTGGTCCTGGGCTGCTGTGACGAGTGCGAGGGCGTCCCCGGGCTTGTCCTGGTACGTGGCCTGGAGGCTCATGCAGGCGAGGACATTGGCCATGAACTGGCGGTCGTCAATGGCCCTGGCCAGCCCGAGGGATTCGGTGAAGTAGGCGCGTACTTGGTTGTACTGGCGAGCGTCGAAGTAGGTCCACCCGGTGAGTCTGGCCAGCTCGGCCGCGATGCTGTGCAGGCCGTCCCGCATGGGCGCGGGGCGCTGTTCCTTGAGGAGATCGACGACGTAGCGGAGCTGGCCGACGACCGCCGGCCGTAAGGTCTCGCCGCCGTGTTCGTCGTCCCGGCGCCAGTAGTCCGCGATCGACGAATGCAGCGCGTCCAGCGTCGACGGGCTGAGGTCTCTCTCGGCCGCCAGGGCGAGGATGCTGGCCACGTCCGCCCCCGCCAGACTTGAGGCCAACTGCGCGTCGACGGGGGCCGGTTCCTCCGGGGGTTCTCGTGGCGTGAAGGTCAGGTTCCGGGGGGTCTCCCACGAGCGCCGGGCCAGGCCGAGCATGTGGCCGGGGATGCGCAGTCCGTCAGAGATCCGCTCGATCACGTCCATGTGCAGCAGCTGCCGCCGCCCGGCAGTCACCTCGCCGACACGACTGGGGGTGAGGTCGCAGCGTCGCGCAATCATCGACGGGTAAATACCTGCTCGTGCTTTGACCAGCTGAAAGACGCGGCCGAAGTCTCTGACCTGGCATGCCTCGATCATCACCGGGTCCGTGAGCAGGCTGACCGGGAGTTCCTTAGAGCGGGGTGGCTCGGGCATCGGGCACGCTCCGGCGTGAGGACTACGGATCGCTGCTCTTGGTCAACCGTGGGTGATGTTACCCAAGTTGGGTAATCCGCTTGGCCTTTCTGGTCGAGCCTGCGGATCGCGATGCTCATGACCATGGCGAACGGACAGGACGACGTACGGATGACGCTACGGGTCTCGCGCGACTCCGGCCGAACGTGGGGGCCTCTCACCGAGGTGCGCGTGGGGGACGATCCGGTGCTCCCGGACAATCCCGGCGGCTTCCCGCCGTGCGCGTGTCGCCGGTGCGCGGAGCGGAACTCCGTCGGCTCTCTGCGGCTGGTGTCGTGATGCGGTGCACGCACTGGCGCTGGGTGCCCCTGGACCTGGTGCGGGAAGCGCGGGAGAGGTCGGCCGCGGAGTGCGTGGACAGGGCCGTGCAGTGCCAGTTGTCCGCGCACGACGACGGTGAGCACTACGGCCTCCTCGACGACCTCGGCGAGTACGGGACTGCGCTGTGGCTCCGCTGGCAGGAGAGGACCGAGGTGGGCCTGGTCGTGCTGCCGGACTGCCCGGTGGTCGCCCCGGGGCCCGACGGGGAGGGCTGCTGTCTGTTCGCCGGCCACACCGAGCAGCACACGTGGGAAGACGCCCTGGAGGAGGTCTCGTGCACCAGCTGATCACGAGCCCACGCAACCGCACGTTCCTTGTCGCCCGCCCTGACTCTTACGGCGGAATGCAGACCCGGCGCCTTCGCCCTCCTCGCAACGAGAGCTGCGGGGATTGCGGCGGCAGCGGCGCCAACTCGTCCGGTAAGACCTGCGGCACCTGCAACGGCCTCGGCGAGATCCACTGCCGCATCGGCCGTCAGGGCGCACGCGTGCCGTCGCGTTCCATGATCCGGAAGGAGGGCCACTGATGGCCCATGCTCTGATCGCGTCCCCGTTCCTCGACGGGCATCTGCTCCTCAAGCCGGGAGCGAGGGCCGGGGCCCGCATCCCCGCCGACCATTACGAGGGCATCCGGCAGGCCGCCGCCGGCGGTGAGGCTCTGCCTGCCTGGGCGGTGCAGACCGCCGCCGACGTGTGGGGCATCGACCTCGACGGCCGACCCGCGCAGGGCACGGTGCTGGTGCGCGATCCGTCCCCGTACGGCTACTGCCGGGCTTCCTGGGAGATCAACCTCGGCTGCAAGCCGGAAACCTCGTCAAGCGGGGGAACCGATACGTCCTTCAGAATCCCGGTCGGTTTACGGTTCGAGCCGAGAACGCATAGAAGCGCACGCGCAAGGCCATCGCGACGGCCTACAGCAGGGTTCCGATTCGGGGCTGACGGCCCACAGACGGCCCACGGGATGCCAGGAGCCCCCCATATGCGGAGAGTTCGCAGGTGGGAGGCTTGTGGCGTGTACGGCTTGCTTCTCCGACCCGGAGAAGACGAACGCGTACCTCGCCGAGGTGTCCGGAGCGGCATCAGCCGCCTAATGGGAGCTACGGAGTCGGGGAATGCTCGATTCCGTAGCCGCCAGCAGGTGAGCACTTATGCCGCCGGAAGCACTCGACTTCTGT